>MFGV01000085.1 GCA_001778375.1 Candidatus Firestonebacteria bacterium RIFOXYD2_FULL_39_29 | reverse complement strand
GAGTGGCTGAAGAAGGTGAGGAATCTCGTCAAGCTGAAAGAATGGTGGAAAGTGCTGCAAGTAAAGATGATAGGGCATTACCGATATTTTGGAATGAGCGGGAACAGCCGGATGTTGCAAGAGTACTACAGAAGCACATCAAAGCTTGTATTCAAATGGGTAAACAGGCGAAGTCAGAAGAAGAGTTTTACACAAATAGAATACGCCAATATACTTGCAAGGAAGTTGCCGAAGCCGAAAATCTATTACAGCATCTACAAGGTATATCCGTCCGTATGAGGATGTTTGACTGAAGAGCCGTATGAGGGAAAACTTCACGTACGGTTCTGTGAGGGGACTTGTAGTTATGAGTTCTACTCGACAACAAAGAACAAATACTTAAGCACTAATATTTAAACAAGAAAAGGATTGTTGTTTGGTTGTTAATATTTAGTTGTTAGTAATTGTTTAGTGCTTAGAATTTAGATCTTAGTTATTGGATTTACACTTTGTATCAGTGGAATCTTGTTTGAGGGGGAGTTAACATGCAAAAAGTCGGTATAATAGGTTTTGGAAAGATGGGGCGGAAGCATTTTGAAAGTTTTAAAAGGGTTCCGGGGGTCGGTGTTTACGGGGTTTATGACACTGATCCTAATAAAGCGCGGGAAGCCGGCATAAGAACCTATAAGGATCATATCCAGTTGATAAAAGAGTGTGATATTATTTGTGTTGCAACTCCTACCGACACTCACAAACAATATATACTGGAAGCGATAGCTGCAAAAAAACCCGTCTTCGTGGAAAAACCGCTGTGCCGTACAGTTAAAGAAGCTGATGAAATATTGAAAGCGGTGAAAAAGTATAAAGCAAAAGTAATGGTCGGACATGTGGTCAGATATTTTAATCAATATGCGGCGATAAAAAAAGCTATTGATGACGGCTGCGTGGGAAAGCCGGCGGTCGCAAGGATAACAAGATGTTCAAAGTTTCCCAAAGCATCCAATAATTGGTTTAACTTTAGGGAACAAAGCGGAGGAGTCATTCTGGATCTTATGATCCATGATATTGATTTTTTAATATGGTGCTTTGGCGATGTCGAAAGAGTTTATGCCAAAGATATAAGCTGGGGAAAAATCCCGAATATGGACTATGCGCTTGCTGTTCTTCGCTTTAAAAGCGGGGTTATTGCGCATCTTGAAGCCAGCTGGGCTCATCCGGGCGGATTCCGCGCGCGGGTAGAAGTTTCGGGTACCAGAGGGCTGGTAAATTATGACAGCCGGCATCCGGCTTCTCTTAAAGTTGAACATTCCGATGGGGATGTTATGAGGGAAAACCCGGTTGATGAAAACGCTAATCAGATGGAAATAAGAGAGTTTGTTGAATATGTATTGAAAAATAAACTTCCAAGAATCACTCTGCATGATGCTTACGAAGCTTTAAAGGTGTCTTTAGCCGCGCTTGAATCCGTAAAGACAAGGAATGTAGTGAAAGTGTAAAAAGGCAGCAGGAAAAGCAGGTGAAGCAAACGAAGGAAGTGAAGTGAAAAAAGGGGGAAAAGTGGATAAAGTAAAAGTTGGAATAATGAGTTTTGCGCATATGCATGCTTGCAGTTATGCGGAAAGTTTAAAAAATATTCCTAATGCTGATTTTGCCGGTATTTTTGACGATGATGCCAAAAGAGGCAGGGAAATGTCAAAACGGTTTGGCGTGAATTTCTTCAGTACTGAAAAAAAGTTTTTTGCCGGAAAGTTAGATGCTGTCATAATATGTTCGGAAAATTCTAAACATCTTAAGATGACCGAGTCTGCAGCCAAGGCAAAAGTACATATCCTTTGTGAAAAACCTATATCAACTAATTTGAAAGATGCGAATAAAATGATTTCGGTGGTACAGAAAGAAGGGGTTAAGCTGATGATTGCGTTCCCCTGCAGATTCATACCTTCTGTTGTTAAAGCAAGAAGGGTTCTAGACAGCGGGGAAATCGGCAGGATACTTGCAATTAAAGCAACAAATCACGGCTCTATGCCGGGAGGATGGTTTACCGATAAGAAATTCTCCGGCGGCGGCGCAGTGATGGATCATACCGTACACGTGGCTGATTTACTTCGCTGGTTTGTAAGACGCGAGGTTCGAACTGTTTATGCGGAAATCGATAAAAGCATTCATAATATGAAGATTGATGATTGCGGGACGTTATTATTTGAGTTTGAAAACGGTGTGTTTGCTTCGCTTGACCCGTCCTGGTCCAGACCAAAGTCCTTCCCGATCTGGGGGGATGTGACAATGGATATAATCGGAGAAAAAGGCAACATATATATTGACGCTTTCTCTGAAGTAATAGATGTATATGACGATAAAGTCGGAAAGCATTCCTGCCGCAGCTGGGGCTCCAATGCTGATCTCGGACTGGTAAAGAACTTTATTGATATGATAATTTATAACCGGACCCCGTTCATTTCCGGATACGACGGACTTAAAGCCATGGAAGTAGCTCTTGGCGCTTATGAATCCGCGAAGAAAAACAAAGTGATTGAGCTGCCGCTTAAATAACTTTATGAATGTTAAAAAGTATTCCAGTTATGAACAGATAAAAGACAAGGCTTTCCCTTTTTATATAGCGCGAAATAAAATTGCCGGCTTTGCAAAGCACACTCATGAACATTTTGAATTTTTCTATGTTGTCTCCGGAACCTCAAAACACATACTTGAAAAAAAAGAAGAAACATTAAGGGCCGGAAATATTATTTTGATGACTCCGGAGGTTGCGCATGCCTTTGAGAATTCGTCCCCGGATTTCATGATCTGTAATTGTATATTTCTGCCTTCTTTGTTGGAAACGCATAAAAATCTGCTGGCGGATATAAAAGGTTTTCTGGAACTTTTTTATGTGGAAACAGAAAAAGAGGGTTTTAAAACGGTTTCTCTTACGGGAAGAGCGGATGTTAAGGTCAGGGTGATACTTGAAGATATGCTGTTTGAATATGAAAAAAAGCCTGAAGGTTATCGTACTGCCATAAAAGTTATGCTTGCCGATCTTCTGGTAACGGTAACCAGGGCTTATTCCAAGGGAAAGAAAGGGAAAAGGGGACGAAAACTTGCGGAAGCCTTATTCTATATAGATACGAATTACCTTAGATCTCTTGATCTGGCACAAATAGCCGAAAAAAAAGCAGGGGTTACAAAAGAGTATTTTTGTGATATTTTTAAACGCATTACGGGTAAGACCTTTACCGAATATGTTAACTCTCTAAGAGTAGAACATGCGGTCCGCCTCCTTTTGAGTACCAGCATGAAAGCTTCCGAGATTGCGTTGGAATCGGGATTTAACGATATAAGTTATTTTAACAGAGTTTTTAAAGAGCAGAAAGGCATTTCACCTCAAGCTCTTCGAAAGAAAGCTTAAAAGAGTCCAAGAACCCTTAATTCCCTCCAAGACATTTCCTTTCGCCTATGATATAGTTACTCTGTTCCATATTTCGTCGATACTTTTTGGCAGAACTCAGAATCTATTTTTTAAAGGAGAAAAAAATGTTCATAGCTGCTCAATATTTCAGGCCTCCGTTTCCAAAACAGCGTTATTTTGAAGAGGACCTTAAACTAATGAAAAAAACCGGGTTTACGGCGCTCCAACTATGGGTAATGTGGGGATGGGTGGAGAGTGATCCGGGAAAATATAATTTTGATGATTATGATCTCCTTTTTGATATGGCTAAGAAGAATGGATTAAAAGTGATATTAAGCACTATCGCTGAGATCCATCCTTTTTGGATACATAGAGTTGTTCCGGATTCTAATATGGTTGATCATATGGGGAATAAAGTCATTTCTTCCTGCCGGAGCGAGAGTAATGTCGGTCTCACTCCCGGAGGATGCACTGATAATCCGAAAGTTAAGGAATTAATGGGTAGTTTTCTCGAGGCTGCCGCAAAAAGATACGCAAAGGCGGATAATCTTATAGGCTGGGATTGCTGGAATGAGTTCAGGTGGAATGTTAATGCAGATGGTTATGTCTGCTATTGCCCCCATACGCTAAAGGCGTTCCGCGAATGGCTTTCCGGGGAACATGGAGGACTAAAAGGGATAAACGAGGCGTGGCAGAGAAGGTACACATCTTTTCAAGATATACTTCCGGGTAAAACTTTTGGCAGAACTTATACTGAAATGATGGAATTCGAAAGGTTCCTTACTAAAAGAGCAACAGAACATATAGCGTTCCGCTATGAAAGAATCCGAAAATATGATAAAACGAGAGTAATCTCTGCTCATGGAGCGAGTCCTGCAATAAGCATGGGAGGCAACGACTTCGAACATACGCTTTCCCGGGGAAATGATTTTGAACTTACAGATAAACTTGATGGTTGCGGCTGCTCTCACTTTCCTTTCGGGGGAGGAGGATTTGATTTTAATGAATTTGGTTTCCGGGTTGAAGCGGTGCGAAGTGCAGCGCGCGGCAAAACAATGTGGGTGAGCGAACTTCAAGGCGGTTCGGCCAGATGGGGTATTGATGTTCATAAGTCCGTAACTCCGGAAGCGCAGAATAACTGGGTATGGAACGGGTTTTCCCGCGGGGCCAAAGGTATTATCTTCTGGTGCTGGAGGGATGAGGTTTTTGGCGTGGAGTCCTCAGGTTTCGGGCTTACAGGAAACGACGGACTTGAAAAAGAAAGGCTCAAAGCTTTAAGTGTATCCTGTAACAAGATGAGAGAACATGAAAAGCTCTTTGATGGTTATATGCAGGATGATCCCCAGGTTGGAATATTTTTTGAACCTGATACGTATTATATGAAGTGGGCTGAGAAAGGGCACGCAGATGATCCGGTAGAATCAGTTGAAGGTTATGCCCGAGCGTTGGAAAAGTTGAATATCTCTTACGATATCGTTGAGAGTTCACATCTTAAATATCTTAATAATCTAAAGGTCCTCTTCATGCCTTGGCCTCTGATCGTGAATAAAAACGCCAAAACAGCCCTTATAGACTTTGTGAAAAAGGGAGGAACGCTAGTTGTGGAAAGCGAAATGGATGCCTATACAAGCCTTGGCTTCTATAATTATCCTGAAGACCGGACACTGGCGGCTGCTTTTGGCCTGTCCGATGAGGGAAGGAGACAATTGAACAATAAAAACAGCGCTTTTATTCTGGGGACAAATAAATTAAAAAGTGCCACCTGGATAACTCCGCTAAAGTTTGAAGACGGAGAAGTCCTTGCGAAAGACGCTGACGGAAATGTCCTGGCGGCTGAAAAAAAATTAGGTAACGGGAAAATTATTGCTCTTGCTACTTTTTGCGGTAAAGCTTATTCCGGCTCACCGTATACAGGTTTTGAAGGTTTTGTGAAGTCTACTGTAGAAAATAGCGGTGTAAAAAGCTTCTTTGATATAAAGAGAGAAAAAAATTCCGGTGTGCAGTGGCGGACGGGACTCTCAGGAAAGGAAAGACTGCTTTTTCTAATAAACAACGGAAAGTCAGCAAAGGTTACTGTATCCTGGAATACCAAGAAACAGATAATTCCGCTAAAAGCATGGAGTTGGAATGTGTTTAACTTGAAAAAAGGTACACTTGTGAAAAAATAGATACTGCAGTTTAAATAAGGCTTCTCCCTTTGCATTTACAAAACTATCGATTTACTATATAATATGGGTGAAAGAGAGAAGAATTACAAAAATTAAAAAGGAGAAACAACTGTTATGAAAAACGGTAAAATTGGCTGGGGAATAATTGGCTGCGGAAATATATCAGGATATCACGCGAGAGGCGTTGCTGCAAATCCCGGTCTCGCTGAAATAGTTGCTTTTTGTGATATTGAAGAGCAAAAGGCGCAAAAACTTTGCAAGGAATACAATGTAAAACAGTATTACAAAGATTTTAATGAAATGCTTAAAAATAAGGATATTGATGCGGTGTCCGTCTGCACGCCGAGCGGGCTTCATATGGAAGTTACACTGGCGGCTGCAAAGGCAAAAAAACATATACTCTGCGAAAAACCCCTGGATGTTACGCTTGACAAAATTGACAGAATGATAGAGGCGGCGAGGAAGGCGGATGTCCGTTTTGGCGGGGTTTTTCAGAGAAGAACTTTTCCTGAATCAAAGCTTTTAAAAAAAGCCGTAGAGGATGGAACTCTGGGTAAGATGATCCTGGGAGACGCTTATCTTAAATATACCAGGAGTGATGCTTACTACAAAAGTGCCGGTTGGAGAGCGACCTGGGAGCTGGATGGGGGCGGGGCTTTGATGAATCAGGGTATTCACGGTATTGATCTTATCAGCTGGATAATGGGCGGCATTTCTTCTGTCTATGCAAAATGCGGCACTAAGGTGAGAAAAATTCCCGTGGAAGATACGGCGCTCGCGCTGGTGACTTTTAAAAGCGGGGCATGGGGAGTAATAGAAGGAACCACTTCGATCTGGCCAGGGCTGGAGACGAAATTTGAAGTTTCAGGCACCAAAGGCACTATAATACTTGAAGAAGCAAAAATTCTAAAATGGGAAGTGGAAGGTGAAAAGGATAAGGCTTCCGAAATGGCCTCGGCCCGGGTAAAAACAACAGGAGGGGCGCATTCAGACCCTAAAGCCATAGAATTTTCCGGACATATTGCGCATGTGAAGGATATGGTTGAAGCCATTAAAGCAGGCCGTGACCCGATGGTGAACGGTGAAGAAGGACGTAAAGCCGTTCAAATAATTTTAGCGATATACGAATCCTCGAAAAAGGGAAAAGAGATAAGCATTAAGGATTAAAAGAAAGTGACGGGTCGCGGGTTACGAGTTACGGGGAAAAGCTTTTTGTTATATCCGCTAAGGCGGATACAGTGTGTTTTCAACTCGCAACCCGTTACCCGCCGCTCGTAACGTGAGTTTTTATTGTATAAAAACTCACATAGAAACTGATCTTTGTCATATTGAAAAATATCAGTTATTGTGCTATAATCTACGTGATAGATAATTATGGCGAAAGACCCTGCATAATTATCAATAAAAAAATCTGAGAAAATTGTTTTAAGGAGGAAAAAGTCATGAAAAAAAGAATAGTTCTGGGTATTGCAATTGCCTGCGTAGCTCTATTCGTAGGCGGCTGCACGAAGGGCTTCAATATATTTGCGCCCTTAACACCGGCTGCGGGTACCTTAGCCCCGACGCCTGAGAACGCTGCGAATGCGTATGCAGCTGGTGATTATGCTGCAGCTATGGCGATGTACGCTGATGTTGTGGCTAATGAACCGGCAAATAGTTCGGCAAGATATGGCTATGTAAAGTCCTATGTGAAAAACGCGGGTTTTGATATTGCATCATTTATAACCAGCGGTACCGGCATGAGCAGCGGCGCACCTAAAGCTTTTGCTCCTGTGGCAAATAGAATAATTGCTAAGTCTACCTTGATGATCGATGACTTACAGAATCCTTTTGGTGTAAATGCCAAAATTATGGAAGGTCTATGCACAGAGTTAATCTATTATCTTGATCCGATAGCCGACGGTACTTGTGACGGTGTAATTCCCGCAAATGATGTAGGTCTTAATTCGTCTCTTGCTTTTGCGCATCTTTTGAAAGGCGTCTTCCTGGTTGTTGATCCCGGATTTGATGGAACATTGGATTATAATGTGAGAGATAATGGCAACGGTACGACAGATGTTATAAATGTTACTACCCATGAAATTGTAGAAGATATAGAGAATACCGCGAAAGCAGCAGCCGTAGCAGAATTGACAGCGGCTATAGTCCGTCTTGATGTGGCGATTGCCACGGCCGGTGGTAGTTCAATCTGGACATCTGTTCGCGACTTTTTGCTGCAGGTTCAGGCCGAAATCAATACGCTTAACTCATAAAAGGAGGATAAATGAAAAAATTATTAACACTGATATTAGTTTTGTCTACGCTGGTTTACGGTGCGGTTGTGCCGTCAACTTTCTATGAAAGCTCTCGGGGACTTGGTATGGGCGGGGCCTATACCGCAGTTGCTGATGATTTCAGCATGCTTATGTATAATCCTGCTAACCTTTCAAAGAACCAGTCTCTTCATATCTGTCTCTTGAAATTGGAAATTGAAACCAACCAGAAAACCGTTGATTTTGCAGGGTGGCTGGTAAATAACTCCGATAAATTAAGCGGGGATTTTAGCACCTGGTCTGCTTCAGACATTCAGCAGTTGATAAACGCCGGTATTTTCTTGAATGTAGGGGATAACTTCTCCGTGACCGGAATCAATACTCCGATCGGTAACTTCGGTGTAGGTGCTTTTGCAAAGGCGACTGCGAATGTATCGGTTTCAGAAGAAATACTCGATATCAAAGCCCATCTTGCGGCAAAGATAGATGTTACCGTACCGATATCCTATGGTACGCAGCTTGATATGCTTAACGAAGTCGGCAATATGTTAGGCGGCGGTAAATTCGGCTTTGGTGCGACTGTTAAGCTTATGCAGAGATTTTCTACCACTGAAGATAAATCAATTCTTTCTATGGCAAGTTTTGACCCTCAGGGTATGATTAACAGACTTGCAAACCCTCAGACGGGATATGGTGTAGACGTTGCTCTTAACTATAATCTGCCGTCGTGGGCGTCGACTTTCTCTTTGGTGGGAAGGGACGTTTATAGTATTCTTGGAACGGACACGATAGCCTCCAACTGGGTTTTTGGTTATTCACTTCAACCTAACCTGATACCTGGCGTACCTCTTACAATCGCAGTTGATGTTAATGATCTGTTTGGCAGTACAACGATGATGAAAAAAATCAGCCTGGGCGCAGAAGTGAATTTGATCGGTCTTGCTGTCGTAAGAGGCGGTTTCTATCAGGGCTGGGTAAGTTTCGGCTTCAGCTTGTTTGGTTTCCTGGACTACGCGAGCTATGGAGTTGAGCGCGGTCTTTATGCCGGAAATTTTGAAGAAAGATTCCATAGAATTTCTATTACTTTAGGTCTGTAGTTTAAATAGAATTTGCAAGTATGGGTGCTGTCCGCCTTTGGCGAGATGGCTGAGAGTATACCATTCGAACCTGTTTGGGTAATTCCAACGAAGGGAAAGTAAACGGAAATCAAAGAGCCGTAATTTCTCAAAAGGGATTACGGCTCTTTTTCGTTAAAATAAGTTTGTAAGGTTTATAAGGTTTTTAAAGTTTTACGCTATTGTGGTATTATGTGTTTAAAGCAATATTAGTGAGAGTTGTTTTTGAAAAATGCTTTACTGCTAATAATCGCGAGATGTTTAACCTTACAAACTTTACAAACCTTATGAACCTTAAAAACTAGCGAAGGCATATATGAATAGCAAAAATAACAAAGCCGTAAAAAGAATACTGGATGTAAATATAAATAGGGCTAGAGAAGGCCTTCGTATCATGGAAGATTATGCCCGCTTTGCGTTGAATGATAAGAAACTTACGGGCAATATTAAAACAGTCCGTCATCTGATATCAAAAGCTATTGACCGTTTTGACCTTGTGTCTTCCAGAGCTTCAGAAAAGGATCTAGGGAGACCGGCTTCCTTTGATAAAAAGGCAAAAACCGTATCTCTTGAAAATGTAATCATAGCAAATATTATAAGAGTTGAGGAAAGTACCAGGGTTCTGGAGGAGTTTTCAAAGATTATCTATCCTGAGAGCTCGGCAGCTTTCAAAAAGGCAAGGTTTCTTATCTATGATCTTGAAAAAAAGTTTATTAAAAAGGCTAAAAGGCATTTACGCAATAATTGATCCGGAAGTTTGCGCTTTGGCGGAAAATGATCCCTTGTCTGTCGCAAAAATATGTTTAAATGCGGGAGTTAAGATCATTCAATTGCGGCATAAAAATGCTCCGGATGATATAGTCTTATATTTAGCCAAAAGATTTAAAAAAGAGTGCCAAAAACACAAGGCTTTGTTTATTTTAAATGACAGGGCGGATCTGGCGGTACTTGCCGGAGCGGATGGTCTGCATCTCGGACAAAAGGACCTTCCTGTAAGGGAAGCAAGAAAAATATTTAAGGGTTTTATCGGTATTTCCACGCATAACAATAAAGAGATAATGAAGGCTCTTAAAGGTAATGTTGATTATATCGGTTTTGGCCCGGTTTTTAGAACTAACACAAAAAAAGGATTACCTCCGGTTGCAGGTTTACGCCGGTTAGAAAATGTAGTTTCAAAAGTAAGCATACCTGTCGTAGCCATCGGCGGAATAAACAGCACTAATATAAAAGAAGTCTATAAGTCCGGCGTTTCCTGTGCAGCTGTAATATCGGCAATATGCGGAGCAAGAAAACCAATAACTAAGATCAAAGCACTAATCACTAAAAAGGAAGCTTATTGATATAAATACAAAGATTTTGTTTGTGATTTAGTTATTAAATGTTTAGTAATTGTTTAGAATTTAGTGCTTTAGTCTTAGTGCTTATTTTGAGTTCAAATTTCATACTTCGAATTTATTGTCCGGGTGTAAAGTAAAATTGTGAACGGGAGAGGTGTAACATGACTCAAATCGAAATAGCACGTAAAGGTAAATATTCCGGGGAGATGTTATCCGTTGCAAAGTCCGAGAACGTCTCGAAGGAATATATCCGTACCGGTATTGCCACAGGACGTATTGTTATTACCTCAAGTCTTCTTCACAAACCAAAGAAAGTTTGTGGAATAGGTAAAGGGCTGAAAACGAAAGTAAATGTAAATATAGGGACTTCTCCGGAGAGGTCCACATTAAAACAGGAACTTGCAAAACTTAAAGTTGCAATAGAATGCGGTGCTGATGCCGTAATGGACCTAAGTACCGGCGGGGATATGGATAAGACCCGGGCGATGATCATTAAGAATTCACCAATAGCGGTAGGGACTGTCCCGATATACCAGGCTTCAGTGGAAGCGATCAGGAAGAGAAAGTCGGTAGTTGAGATGACGAAAGAGGAGATGTTTGCAGGTATTGAAAAACATATTAAAGATGGTGTGGATTTTATCACCGTGCATTGCGGGGTGACTAAGGAAACTATAGGACGTCTGAGAAGAGAAGGGCGTATAGCAAATATCGTAAGCAGAGGCGGAGCTTTCCTGACTGAATGGATAATGCATAACGATAAAGAAAATCCTCTTTTTGAAGAGTATGACTATCTTCTGGATCTTGCGAAGAAATATGATGTAACGTTGTCGCTGGGAGATGGTTTCAGACCCGGCTGCCTGGCCGATGCCACTGATAGAGCGCAAGTACAGGAGCTGATTATCCTTGGGGAATTGGCAGAAAGGGCTTTAAAAGCAGGAGTTCAAGCAATGATAGAAGGACCGGGCCATATGCCGATTAACCAGATAGAAGCAAATATTCTATTGGAAAAACGTCTTTGTCATGAAGCGCCTTTTTATGTTCTGGGCCCTCTCGTTACGGATATAGCCCCCGGTTATGATCACATTACCTCGGCCATAGGCGGAGCGATTGCGGGTACTGCAGGCGCTGATTTCCTCTGTTATGTTACTCCCGCGGAGCATCTGGGTCTTCCGGATATTAATGATGTCCGTGAAGGAACCATAGCTTCAAAAATAGCAGCTCATGTAGCCGATATAGGTAAGGGACTCCCCGGTGCTATGGAAATTGATAAGCGCATGGCCTTCTATAGAAAAAATCTGGATTGGGATAATCAGAAAAAATGCGCTTTAGATCCTGCCAAGATTACAAAGTATAGAAAGAGCGGAAAAGGCGATAACACCTGCACGATGTGCGGTGAGTTTTGCGCAATGAAGCGAATAACCAAATATCTAGGATAGATATTTGGTTATTCGTAATTCAGACTGTGTCGCAATTAAATTACTAACATGATATAATATGGCATATTCACTCCAAAGGAGCAAGCCATGTATCGCACTG
>MFGV01000084.1 GCA_001778375.1 Candidatus Firestonebacteria bacterium RIFOXYD2_FULL_39_29 | reverse complement strand
TAATTATTAACACGGGTCACAAAAGAATAAAATCCTTGATTTTTCAGTGCAAAAGTTATGGCTTAATTTGCTTGTTGCGGAATCGCTGCATTCCTGTGTTTTTCCTTGAAAAACTCATTGAATTGCAATATACTATATTATCTATTTGACGGAGCAAACATATGAAAAAAATATTATTCTTTTGTGTTTTAATTGCCTTTTCTGTTATTTCAAACGGATGTTCAATAAAGGCAATTGCTTTAAATAGTGTCGGAGACGCTCTTTCCGGCGGGGGCACGGTATTTACTTCGGATAATGATCCTGATCTGGTAGGGGATTCCCTTCCTTTTGCGTTAAAATTATATGAATCCGTACTTGACGGGGTTCCTGAACATAAAGGGCTGATACTTTCCACCGCCAAGGCTTTCACAATGTATGCGTATGCTTTTTTGCAGATGGAGGCGGATACTGTTGATAAACAGGATTATGAAAAAGCAAAATATTTAAGAGCCAGGGCTTTTAAACTTTACATAAGGGGAAGGGATTATGCGTTAAAAGGTTTGGAGCTCAATCATCCCGGATTTAATGAACTTCTAAAAAAAGATTATAAAGCAGCTCTGGCGCTAACCAACAAAGAAGATGTTCCTCTTCTTTACTGGGCCGGTTCTTCCTGGGTTGCCGCGCTGACGACTGACAAAGGCAATCTTCAGCTTGTTATGGAATCCACCATTGGCGCGGCCTTAGTTGGGCGTGTCCTTGAACTTGATGAGACCTTTGATGACGGTTCGGCTCATGATTTTTTTATCTCATGGGATGGCAGCCGGTCAGAATCCATGGGAGGCAGTGAAAAAAGAGCAAGAGAACATTTTAACAGGGCGATAGAAATAAACAAAGGAAAGAAAGTCAGCACATATCTTTCTCTTGCTGCAATATCTCAAAGTAAACAGGATTTAAAAGAATTTAAAGAACTTATAGACAAAGCGATGGCAATAGATGCCGATAAATATCCTGAAAGCAGATTGTCCAATATTATCTTCCAAAGAAGAGCAAAATTTATGCTGGACAATATAAATGACTACTTCCTGATCGAGGAACCAACTGAATCCCGTTAGAAAATTTAATGGGCAGGGTTTTTTGGGATTTAGATTAGATTTCTGCAATTTTTACTTGGTTTTATGCGCTTAGATATTTGATTTTCTAACGGGACGAGGGGACCGTGTATGTGGATATATACTTATGTGCTTCAAAGCTGTAAAGACGAACAGCTATATGTAGGCGTTACAAAGAACTTAAACAAAAGAATTAGCGAACATAATTTAGGCGAAGTGTTATCAACAAAAGCTTTTAGGCCATTTAAATGTGTGTATGCTGAAGCCTGTATTAACGATGGAGATGCTTATGCCCGGGAAAAATATTTAAAAAGCGGAATGGGCAGACGATATCTTAAGAACAGAATAAAAAGGTTTTTAATGAAGAGAGAGGCTTGCACCGTTAGAAATTCTGAGAAGCTTTAATTACGATAAAAGTAGGCAAAGGAGAGTCGGCCATGATTAAAAGAATGAGTGAAATGTTTAAATTTCTAATGGTGAAAAAAATAATACTAATTACAGTTCTAATGCTCCTTTGCATGAGTACATACGCAGGGGCTCTTACCATCAAGCTTGCCACTCTGGCACCGGAGAATTCTCCCTGGTATGAAGTTATCCGGGGAATGGCGGATGACTGGAAGAAAACTACAAACGGGGAAGTGGTTGTCAGGATATATGCGGGCGGAGTAGTCGGTGACGAAACAGATGTGGTTAGAAAGATAGGTATCGGTACACTGGATGCGGGATCTATTACAGCTGTCGGAATGTCTGATATTTGCACTGAAGTGCAGGCGATGCAGATGCCTATGATGATACAGTCTTACGATGAACTTGATTATATTCTAAGCAAAGTCAGAAGCAAACTTGAAGATTCTCTTGATAAAAAAGGATACAAAGTCCTTAACTGGGGAGATGTCGGCTGGGTCAAGTTCTTCTCGCAGAAAAAAGTGATTTATTCGGATGACATGAAGGATCAGACGATGTTTGTGTGGGGCGGTGATACCGGTGTTCTTGATGCCTGGAAAGAAGCGGGTTTCAAAGTTATGCCTTTAGCCATTACCGATATGCTTACCTCTTTGCAGACAAAGAAAATTAACGCTTTTTCGACCTCTCCTATTGCGGCGGCGTCTTTTCAATGGTTTGCGCTTGCTCCCAATATGACGGATATTAAATGGGCGGCGCTGATCGGCGGTACGGTTATCAGCAAAAGAGCCTGGAATAAAATACCCGAAAAGTACAAGCCTGAACTCGAAAAGATTGCGCAAAAAAGAGGGGAAGACATGAAGGTAAAAATAAGAGCGCTTGAAAGCGAAGCTGTTAAAATAATGGTAAAAAACGGCCTTAAAGTACATGCAATTCCCGATGCTGCGGTTAAAGACTGGACAGAAAAAGCAAAAGGAGCTTATCCGAAGATTCTTATTACACCCGAGCTGAAAGCTATGTTTGAAGAAGTTAATAAATACCATTTAGAATATCTGAGCCTTAAAAAGAAATAATTTAAAACCTACAGAGGAGTATATGAATCTAGTATTGGGAAAGCTGGAAAGTTTTTACCATAAGTTTGAAAACGGTTTTGCGATGATTCTTTTGTTTGCTATGGCGTTGATTCCTGTTATAGAAATGGTTTTTCGCAGGCTCTTAAATACCGGGATTGGAGGTTCGATTGTCTATGTTCAGCATCTGACCTTATGGGTGGGTTTTGTAGGTGCGATCATTGCGACCAGGGATAAAAGACACCTGACTATTACCTCGCTGGATGAGTATATGCCGGATATGGCAAAGAAAATTTCAGGGATTTTCAGGAATTTTGTCAGCACAGCCATCTGTTTCGCGCTTTTTCTTGCCAGTGTTCAGCTTGTCAGAAGCGAAAGTATTGCAGGCAATCTGGCCGTACCTACCTGGGTAATGGAACTTATACTTCCTATCGGCTTCTTGATCATGTCGCTAAGATTTGCTTTTGGTTATTCAAAAACGCTTATTGAAAAAATACTAACGGCGCTGGCTTTTCCCGTAGTTTTAGCATTTAGTGCCTGGTTTTTTCCGGCTATGCCGTATCTGACCCTGCCTCTTGCGCTGCTTATAGTCGCTGCGATAATTTTTGGAGCCCCGATATTTATTGGTCTTGGAGGTTTGGCTGTAATATTTTATTTTGGCGCGGGAGAGCCCGTTGCTTCAATACCTGCGGAAACTTACAGAATAGTTACGGATTCTATTCTACCAACCATTCCTTTATTTACACTGACCGGTTATATCCTTGCCGAGGGCGGGGCGAGCAGGAGAATGGTAAAGGTTTTTAACTCCTGGTTTGGCTGGATGCCGGGCGGACTTGCTATTGCCACAATCATGGTCTGCACATTTTTTACTACTTTTACGGGTGCTTCCGGTGTTACGATTCTGGCTATGGGCGGTCTTCTTCTTCCGGTACTATTAAAATCCGGATATGAAAAAAAGTTTTCCGTAGGTCTTCTGACCGCAACAGGAAGTATCGGTTTGCTTTTTCCTCCGTCACTGCCTTTGATTTTATACGGGATCTCGGCGCAAATATCTATCCTTGATCTTTTTAAGGGAGGAATTCTTCCGGGTGTTCTTCTTGTCGCGGTCGTAATAATATTTTCCATGCTGCAAGGTGCCAAAGCGAAGGTTGCGAGAGTTCCCTTTGTTCTTAAAGACGCGCTTTCTTCTCTCTGGGAAACGAAATGGGAATTATTAATTCCGGTTCTTATTCTTTACGGAATATTCGGAGGTTGGACTTCTCTTGTCGAAGCCGCCGCTTTTGTAGCCATTTATGCATTTATAGTTGAAATATTTATTTATAAGGATATCAGCCTTACAAAAGACCTGCCAAAAATACTGCTTAAGTGTGTAATTCTGGTGGGCGGAGTGCTGGTTATTATCGGCGTTGCCATGGGTTTTACCAGTTATGTAGTTCTTCAGCAGATACCGGAAGTAATTCGCGACTGGGTGGCGCTGCATATCAGCAGTCCTCTTATCTTCCTCCTGGTTTTAAATGTGGTTCTCCTCGTTGTCGGCTGCCTTATGGACATCTTCTCGGCGATAATAGTTGTCGTTCCTCTCATTATCCCGATAGCGAAATACTTTGGAATTGATCCTGTGCATCTTGGTATTATATTTATTGCCAACCTGGAACTTGGTTACCTGACTCCGCCGGTAGGGATGAATCTCTTTCTCTCGGCTTACAGATTCGAAATGTCCGTAGGGGAAGTTACAAAAGCCAGTTTTAAGTTCCTTATGCTGATGGTACTGGCTGTGCTTATTATTACATATATTCCGGCGCTGACAATGGCTATGGTTAAATTACTTTAGATATGACTCATGCAAATTGAGGGTTTTGAAAAAGAAATTGAACAGGCTCTTAAATCTATTCCGCCGGAATTTATTGAAAAGTTGAAAAACATTCAAATTACAGCGGATGACTCCGCGCCGCAAAAGAACGGCTCTCTTCTTCTTGGTCTTTATCACGGAGTACCCTTGAAAGACCGGAGCGCGGTTTTTGAACCTTTAATGCCGGATAAAATAACCCTCTATAAACAATCCCTGGAGCTTATTTCTAAAACTCCCGAAGAGTTAAGAAAAAACATCAAAGACACAGTTGTTCATGAAATCGGCCACTATTTTGGATTGGAAGAAAAAGATATCAGAAAGCGGGGATATTAATTTTTACCAATAAATAGGCATGGTTTAGATATAAAATAAAGGAGTGTCTTATGTCAACAGTAATATTATATTCCACAAGGCACGGCGCTGCAAAGAAATGCGCTGAGTTGTTGAAGTTCAAGATATTTGGTTCCGAGATCGTTGATATTAAAAATAATCCGGGTTTTGATGTTTCTTCTTATGATACGGTTATAATCGGAGGTTCTATCCGGGCCGGCAGGGCAAAAAAAGAACTAAGAAAATTCTGTGAAAAGAAAAAGGAAGTATTACTAAAAAAGAAACTGGGACTCTATATCTGCTGCATGAGTGAAGGCGAAAAGGCAGAAGAGCAGATAAAAACAAATTTCCCGGTTGAACTTTACGATAAAGCGGCTGCTAAAGATTATTTCGGAGGTATTTTCGATTTTACAAAACTTAATTTTATTGAACGTTTTATTGTGAAGAAAGTAGCCAAGATCAAAGAAAGCGTGTTTAATATAAAAGAAGACCGTATAACAAAATTTGCAGAAAAGTTCAAATAGCAGCGGAGAAAATGTATACTCTCAAGGCAAAAGATTGGATAAAGAACAGTAAGTTCCCGTTTATAATAGGAAAGTACAGTATTAATGAAAGTTTTAAATATCATAATCATGAATTTTTTGAGTTCTTTTTTGTTTCTGAAGGAAAATTCTCTCATAATCTGAACGGAGAGGAGAGAGTTGTCTCAAAAGGTGATATCGTTCTCATGAACCCCGGCTATAAACATTCGTTTAAGCCGCTTGGAGTCGAAGCTGAAACAATACAGGCCATATTTACGCCTTCCTTTCTTGGAGTAAATACAAAGCTGTTTAAAAAAACAAAAGGTTTTGTCGAACTTATCTATCTTGAACCTTTTTATGATGAAGGTTTTAAAATATTTTCTCTTTCCGGTGTTAACGAACTTAAAGTCAGGTCTCTTTTGTTTGAAATGTTATTTGAATATGAGAAAAAACCCGCAGGCTTTGAGATAACTCTTAAAGCAAAAATTCTTGAGCTTTTAATAATGCTGGTTCGTATTTATGAGAGTGAGAAAAATAAAACACCTGAAAAGAAAAGATTATCCAAAAAAGCAGCGGCAATTACAGAAAGCCTTTCGTATATTGACATCCACTTTAAAGAGCCTTTAAAGCTGGAAGACATTTCGATGAATAAAGCAGGCCTGACAAAAGAATATTATTGCACGGTTTTCAAAAAGATTACCGGCAGGACTTTCACGGAGTACATTACTCATCTGAGAATTGAAGAAGCCAAGAGGCTTGTCCTGAACGAGAATATCTCGATTAGTGACGTATGCTATGTATCAGGGTTTAATGATCTGAGCCACTTTACAAGAACTTTTAAACTCCTAACCGGCAAAAATCCTACAAATTATAGAAAAAAGTACCATATAAAATAATCTTTTATCTGTGATATCTTACTCTTATCCGTGTCATCAGCCCAAAATCCTGCAAAGATAGTAATTTTCATTGGATAAAGATGAATATTATTCAGTATCTGGAGTTTGGGCAGATATTAACCCCTGTCAAATTAATATTAATTTTCGCCATGTAAAAGAACCCGGTATAATGTATTATAATTATAGCTCCATAAATAGTCACTAGTCATTAGTGCTTAGTACTTGAAAATCACAAGGAGGAATACAAAATGAAAAGGATCAAACTTAGCAAAAAGGAATATTATGACAAAATGTACGCATGCTGGCTGGGGAAAAATATTGGCGGAACATTTGGCGCGCCTTATGAATGTAAAAAATATTTAAACAGCCTTGATTTTTACACTCCGGTTCCGAATGGTTCGGCTCCCAATGATGATCTTGATCTGCAGCTTGTATGGCTTAAGCTTCTGGAAGATAAAAAAGGAATACCGGAAATCGAGGATTTTGCGGAATACTGGAAAAAATATACGAGTATTTATCCCTGGGACGAGTATGGATTTTGTGCGAGAAATCTTGACAGAGGCCTCCTGCCTCCTATCTCCGGTTGTTTTGAAAATTTTTACATAGACAATATGGGCTCTCCTATCCGAAGCGAGATTTGGGCGTGTCTTTTTCCCGGAAATCCTGAGGTAGCTGCCGAAATGGCCTGGAAGGATTCTGTAATGGATCATACAGGCGGGGAAGGATTATATGGTGAGATGTTCTGGGCTGCCGTTGAGAGCGCAGCCTTTGTCGAAAAAGATCCAAAAACACTTATTAATATCGGGTTGGCTATGATTCCGTGCTACTCGGAAATATCCAGAGTTATCCGTGACGCAGTCTGGTGTTTTGAAAATAAAATAGTCTGGGCGGATGCCAGAAACAGGATTGTCGAGGCGTATGGAAATAATCATCCGTGCCATGCCGTGCCAAACCACGGTTTTACGATACTTGGCTGGCTGTACGGAAAAGATTTCGGGGATAAATTGTGCAAGGCTGTTAATTGCGGGTATGATACGGATTGCACCGGCGCCACCCTCGGGTCGCTCCTTGGTATAATCGGCGGCAGAAAAGCTATTCCTGAAAAGTGGCTGAAACCTATCGGGGAAAATATAATTCTTCATGTTTTTACGGGAAAATTTAATTCGCCAAAAACAATTAAAGAATTGTCCGGCAGGATGCTAAAACTGGCGGAAAAATACGAACAGTATTCCGACACGGTGGAATTCGGGAGTAAAACCGTTCTTCCAAAAGAGGTCTTATCGCTGCTTTTCAGAAATGAAAAAGCAAGAGAGATACTCCTGACAGATCCTTTGTCTTCAATTGTCGTAAGGGAGGGTCTAAAAATTATTCTGCATTACAACGGGGATCCCGTATTACTTCCGGAAATAACAAAGACTGTCGAGATTTCGGTGCTAAAAAATAGTTTACCCGTAAATGCTGCTGTTAATTTAACAGCCCCAAAGGGCTGGGAAGTAAAAGATAAAGAAATGTCAAGTTTAAATAAAAAAGCTTTTTCTATTACAGCAGGTAAGGTCAAAGCAAGAAATACAATAACTGCTGAAGTGTCTTATTCGGGTAAAACAATTGCTGCAAATTTCATGATGTTTGGTCCGGAGGAAGCAAAGGGATGGGAGATTACGGCAAATGTTAAAAAGTGTCAAAAATGCGATGCAAGAATAGAAAAGTGTTTATGTAAATAGTCGGGTTACTCTATGTTTTGGGTAGGAGTATGGGCTTTTCTTTTGTAGGGGGCTTCTAAATCATCTTCTGTTCCAAATTGTCTATCAATGCCTGCGGAGATGATGGCGAAACCGTTTTCTCTTATATCCAGTCTGTATGGAGTTCCCCAGATATCTTTTTCCGGGTCTTTTGATTTGTCCTGAGTTTCAAAGCCATGTTTTAAAAAGGCTTCAAAATCAGAGGGATATCCGCCTTCGGTTTGATAGCTGAGTTCCAAAGGACCTATGAATTGATTCATCTGCATAATCACTAATGAACCAGCGATTTGAGCGGTTAACTTTTTGACTGCGTCGGGATTACCGGAAGGGTTTATCTTTTGTGCTATATTTTTTGTTACAGCCTCCAATTTAACTCCCGGAACGTATTTGACAGTAGTGGAGACGATAGCGCTAAAGTTTATTGCAATATAAGCGATAGCTCCAAGAAATAATATTCTTACGGAGTATTTTAGTATAGCTCCTGTATAGTCTTTTTTCTTGATTACCGTCGGAGTATACCGTAAATTGTTCGTAAAACCCCTGCTTCTGGCTTTTTCTTTTATAAAGCAAACCTCGCAAAGTGTCCTTCCGGAAAAAAATCTTGAACAATTTGCGCATAACTGCTTGCCGCAGCCGGAGCAAATACCTGAGGATTTTACATCATTATGTGTTGTGCAATATACATCTTCAAACATGGTTTTCTTGGTTCCTTCGTCAGTTCATAACTTTGCAATCATTCCCCAGGTAATATTATCCTGAAGTTTTTCATTCCCGGCTCTAAGTCTTACTGCAATTTCTATTATTATTTCTTTGTAGATTTTAGATGCCATCTTACTGTTGCTGCTTAGTAACTTTTCGAAAGTCTGACCTTCTATTATTCCTATAACTGTAGTTTCTGAAGCGATAACAGAAGCGGAACGGGGAGCTTTGTCAAAAAGCGCAAGTTCTCCAAAAGCATCGTATTTTGTAAGCGTTGCGAGTGTTTTAAATTCTGTCCGGGTTATTTCGTTGATAATTTTTACCTTGCCTTCTTCTATTATATATAGAGAGGTGTTTGTGTCTCCCTCCTTAAAGACGGTCTCGCCCTTTTTATACGTTTTTGTTTTTATAAGTGAAATGATAGCTGCTGTTTCTGCCTCATCCAATGTATCAAATATTTTAACTTTACATACAAACTCTTTATTCATTTTTGTCATCTCCTTTTTCTTTAAGAGAAGGATCCAGAGAAATTGCTTTGTTGTAATCCGAGATAAAGGCTTCGTCATTTTTTAGTTTTTTATTTACGAAAGCTCTTTGCATATAGGCTTTTGCAAAGTTTTGGTCCAAAGCAATTGCCTCGGTAAGTTTTACCCCTGCTTCTTTTAATTCCTGGTTTAAATACAACGCGGATCCGAGCCAGTATTTTATCTGTTTGTCAGTGCCCTCTAATTCTTCTGCTTTTCTAAAGGCAGAAACGGCTGCAGAGTATTCCAGCTGCATGGAGTAGAGATTTCCCAGATTAGAGAAGGTATCAAAAGACGGGTCTAATTCTATTTTGCGCTTAAAGTATTCTTCTGCAAGCAAAAAATCTTTTTGTTTAAAAGCGAGTAATCCCAGTGTGTTAAGTGAATTTGCATCCTCACCATGCTTTTTCACGGATTTTTTTAATATGGAGAAAGCTTTTTTTGTTTCTCCCAGAGAATCAAAAACAATAGCAAGAGTGTTGTAAGTCCGGGAAAGGGAAGGAGCATATTTAACCGCTTTTTTAAGAAATATTATTGCTTTAGCGGGGTCTTTCTTGTCATAAAACCATATATAGCCGAGGAAGTGCCATGCTGTTGCCAAATATTTATTTAAGGAGACTGCTTTATTGAAATAAGTCAAGGCCTCCTCCATGCGATTAAGTTTATAGGCAGAGTAGCCAAGTGCATATTGCAAATCAGGGTCTTTAGCGTTGTTTTTTAGCAGGGAGATTCCGAGATGTTCGGCTTCAATGAATTTCCCGCCGTCAATTAAACCGTTCAATTCTGCCTGCCAGGATTTTTTGATAGAAAGAGCTTTAATATTTCTAAAGAAAATATATACTTGAATAGCGGAGAGCAAGAAAAGCGCTATAAGTAAATAATCCAGTATAGTCATACCAGATTTTAGCATTAAGGCGTAAAAAAAACACCAAAAAAAGCCAAAAATACCGGCTGATGACACATCCGCCAATTATATAGGGCGGATTTTTAGTAAAGATAAAAAAGAGATATCACAGATGATTCAGATGATTCAGCTGGTTCAACCTGTTTTCTTCCACTTTTGGCCTAATTATAGTATACTTAGGCATGACGCTAAAGGAAGTGGTTTCATATTTTAAAAAAAAGAGGAATATAGCCAACATTAAAGGCATGGTGTATTTCGGTATTACGGTAAAAAACGCCTACGGTCTTTCAATGCCAGATTTACGCACGCTTACGAAAAAAATAGGAACAGACCACCTCCTTGCGCTAAAGCTCTACAAGACCGGCAGTCATGAGGGTAAAATACTTGCTTCTATAATAGATGATCCCCTGCAGGTAACAGAAAAACAGATGGAGAGCTGGATAAAGGATTTTGACTCCTGGGCCGTGACTGACGCGGCGACAACGATTCTTTTCGACCAAACCCGGTTCGCCTGGAAAAAAGCCGGGGAATGGACAAAAAGAAAACCGGAATATGAAAAGCGGGCGGGATTTACCATAATGGCGGGACTTGCGGTACATGATCTTATTTCTCCTGATAAAAAGTTTGAAGAGCTATATCCGTATATAATTAAAGGCGCTGCGGATGAAAGGAATTTTGTCAGAAAGGCCGTAAATTGGGCGTTAAGAAACATCGGAAAAAGGAGTTTTAAACTTAATAAATCTGCCATAAAACTTTCAGAAGATCTGCTAAAACTAAATTCAAAGTCAGCAAATTGGATAGCAAGAGACGCTATAAGAGAATTAAAGGGAGAGACAGCCAAAAGAAGAATAATAGCAAGTGAGAAGAAAAGAGGAGAAAAGCGATAGAGGCTCAGACGCGCGGATGAGCGGAGGCGCAGCTAAAATAATAATATCACATTAGCAAGGTACGTGAGTAACGTGTAACGTTTTAACGAAAATTTGGAAAGGAAGGCTGAGCATGGATGATTTTATAACTGCTGAAGAGTACGAACTTCTCGGGTTTTTGCTTGATTATACGGATGATGGGGATTCGGATTATATTGTATTACAGCAAGAGACGGAAAATGATTTTATATTGGAGAATGAAGAGTTTTTTAAAGAACCGGAAGGTGATCTGGAAGGGCTTGACCCGGCGATGCTTTTGGATTTTCTTTCAAAAAATAAAAAGGTTTATAATGTAGAAGCCAAAAATGTTAAGACGGAAAAACCTGTAAAACCGGTAACTGCTTTAGATTTAGAAAAGGCTTTTGACGGGGACGGGAGTTCTGCCACGGGCTGGGAAGCTTTCTATAAAAAGTATCCGGATTCTACAGGTGAAACGCTTGTTTCCAGAGCGGGTTTTGACAAAACAAAAACAGCAGCGATGGTTTGTCTTTTTGGGATGCATGACTACTTATGTGCGGAAGGCAATCTATATATTTTTAAAAAAGAGAATAATAAATGGCAATTAAATGATATTATCTGGCTCTGGACGGCTTAGTGAGAAAAAAATCTTTTACAGCAAAGACGACTCCAAAATATTTGATCGGCTTCATAATGCTTCTGCCGATAGCGATGTATTATTTTACTGTATACTTATTTGCGGAAAACATACCTTTGGCGGATGATTTCTCCGGCGTGCTTGGCTTTCTTAACTCATTTATTTCTCTGGAAAAAGTTTATGATAAAGTATCTCTCATATTTTCCCAGCTTAATGAACACAGAGTAGCGGTCAACAGGTTATGTTCTCTGGCAGTATTCAAAATAAACGGGGTGATAGATTTCAAAATACTCATCTTTATAGGGAATATTATGCTGCTCCCGGCTATTTATGCCTTTTACATCTCTTTTAAAAAGAAAACAGATAAGTTTAAATATTTTCTTCCGGCTGTTTTTATAATAGCAGTTCCTCAGTTTAGCGGCTCTATGTTTTGGGCGACCTCTGTGGTTCAAAATATCTCATGTTTGGCCTTTTCTTTGCTTGCTCTTGCATTGCTAAAAAAAGAAGGTGTTTTTAGAGCATTAATGGCTTTTGTCTTTGCCGTTCTTTCTGTCTTTTCTTCTGTGAACGGCCTGCTGGTTTTTCCTTCTATTATAGTTTTTCTTTTAATTACAAAGAAAAAGAAACTGGCCGTGTGGTGGTCAGTCGGAGCACTGTTTATATTTTTAAGCTATCTTTACGGCTATACCACGCCAATACATCATTATAAATATTATTACACGGGAACCCTCCCTGCTATTGTAGAATTCTTTTTTTCCTTTATAGGTTCTCCGGTTATATTCAATGTTTTTTATATGAAGAATCTCCTTGGAAATAACGCAGAAGTAATAATACGTTTTATTTCTGCAGTAGCCGGAGCAGCTCTATGCCTCTATTTTATATTTCTGGTCAAAAAGAAGTATTACAAAGTAAATACCGTAATTTTTACAATGTTTATCTTCTTCTTTCTAACGGCAATTGCCGCGGCGATAACCAGAAGCGGGATTGGATTGCAGGCTTTTGCCTCCAGGTATAGAATAATTCCCGTATTTATGTTTGCTCTGACATATTTGTCATTTGTAGAAATAAGTAAAGAAAAAACAGCAGGAAAATATTTCAGGTACTTGATAGTTTTAACCGTATTGTTCTCTGCTTTTTCATATATAACTAACATTCCGGCAATTAAGTCTTGCAGAGAGAATCTGGTAATTGGAATAACAAGCTGGCAAAAAGACGGAACCGGTCTTTACAGGTTACATGACAACCCTGCTTCTGCGGAAAAACAACTCAAGGAATCTATAGAAAAAGGCATTTACCTCCCAAAAAACGGGAGATAATAGAAAATTACCTGTCGGCGATTTCATTAACAAGTTTAAAACTGTTGACTAGAAATTTCTTTTTTGCTTTTGTTTGTTCAAATAGAAGTTTTTGCTTTTCGTTCATTTCTTCGTTATATTTTACCTCGATCAAGGTTTTGCCTGCGGTCATAAAATCAAGTTCTGTTTTGTCTTTGTAGATATATGCCGGCGACTGTCCTTTTATTTTTAGAAATACATAGTTTTCAAATAAACTTCCTTTGTCTCTAAAACCGGTAAATAAGTTGCGCATTCCAAGATCAGCCGCGTATATCTTCTTCGGAGCCAGAATTGTTTCATTAGTCTTGCCAAATCTTGGTATTGCATGTATAAGGTATGTAGACAAGAACATTTCAAAATATCTTTTTGCGCTATCCACAGGTATTTTAATAATATGCGCCATTTTATTCAAACTTACTTGTTTGCCGGCTCTCTCCATTAACAGGAGAAAGAAATCTTTTAAAACACCGGTGTTTCTAATATTATGAAAAGCAGCAATATCTTTTAATATGATATCATCGACCAACTCTTTAAGATATTCAATATTGCCTTCAAGAACATACTCGGGCAGTCCGCCAATCTTCATAAAATCTTCAAAGTATCCTGCTTCGAGATGCGAATCAGTTGTTTTGATAGAAATGTTTTTAAAGGACAGATATTCACTAAAATCAAGCGGTAATATCTCAAGGGTGTAATGGCGGCCTGTTAATAGTGATTTATTCTGCCGTATTAAGGATGCGCTGGAGGAGGAAGCAAAAACTTTTGCATTTTCCGAATCATAGGTGTTTTTAAGTTGAAGTTCATAATCTTTTTTATAAGTAATCTCGTCAAAAAATAAATATACTTTTTTTGACCTGCTTAATTTGTGTATTTTTCTGAAATCCTCAATAATCTCCTGGATACTGTACTTTAATAACATATAGTCATCAAGACTAACATACAATATCTCTTCAGGCTTGACGCCTCTTTTAATTAAATGCTTTATTGTTAATTTTAGTAAAGTAGTCTTACCTACCCTTCGTAACCCCGTTAAAAAAACAATATGTTTACTGTCGATGTGGTTTATGATCTTTTGTGAAGCAAAGGGCCTGTCGATAATATCTTTGAAAATGTACTCTTTGTCCCACCAGGGATTATATCTGTTTAGTACTTCCTGCATATTGCTCTCCTTGATTATACGATAGTAAAGTATATAATACCTATAATATGTACTATGGCATAGTATACAACATTATTGTGTATCCGTCAATATTTGTTGTATTATATGAAATCCTATTCAAATGTATAACCTTATATGTTTCAAATATATGCGTTTTGCTTAGATTTTGGATAAAAAAGATGAACTTCTATAAATCATATATTTCTGCTATAATAAACCTCTATGGATATGAGCTGGGTTGAAATAGATAGAAAGGCTATTCTCCATAATATAAAGGAAGCAAGGAGAAAGCTTTCTCGGGGCGTTAAAATATGCGCCATTATCAAGGATAATGCTTATGGGCACGGTCTTATTCCGGTTGCCAGGGCCCTTGAAAAGGGCGGAGTTGAATGCTTGGGGATAGGGGATATTTCGGAAGCGGTTGCTTTAAGATCAAGCGGTATTGATCTTCCTATTTTAAATATTGTTTCTGCTTTTCCTTTTCAGGCAAGAGATATTGTAAGCGGTAGAATAAGTCAGAGTGTTTCCGGTCTTGATATTGTCAAAGCGCTGGATAAAGAAGCAAAAAAACAAAGAACGACTGCAAAAATTCATATTGAAATAGATACGGGGATGGGGCGTCTTGGCATACCTTCCGGGGATTTTGAAAATTTCTATAAAAAAGTAAGTGAGTTTAAGAACGTCAAGGTTGAGGGAGTTTTTACACATCTTGCATCTTCAGATGTTAATCCCGGATACACCTGGAAACAGATCAGTGATTTTGAATACTCCTCATTTTTTGTGTCCGGAGGGGTCTTAAAGCATGTGCTTAATAGTTCAGGCGTTATTTATTTTTCCGGAGCCGGCTTTGATATGGCGCGCCCGGGTCTTATGATCTACGGCTTGCATAACAATAAAGAAGAAAATAAAACAGTTAATCTTAAACCTGCGCTCTCCTGGAAGACAAAAGTACTTTTGGTAAAGTGTTATAAAAAAGGGAGCAATATCAGTTACGGTAACACCTACAAAACAAAACGGGATACTAAAATTGCGGTTCTCGGGATCGGTTATGGTTCCGGCTACAATCGTTTACTTTCTAATAACGGAGAGGTTCTGATAAACGGGAATAAATATCCGGTTACCGGCAGGGTTTGTATGGATCTTACTATGGTGGAGCTCGGCAATAATTCAAAAGTAAAAGCCGGAGATACGGCGTTCCTTATCGGCCGGAGTAAAAATAAAGTTATAAGTGCGGAAGAAGTTGCGGAGAAATGTAAAACAATACCTTACGAAATTGTCTGCGCTATTAATAAAGATATAAAAAGGGTGTATGTATGACAAATATTCATGAAACTGCGATAGTTCATAAAAAAGCTAAAATAGGAAAGGATGTAACTATAGGTCCTTATTGCGTGATCGGGGAAAATGTTACGCTCGGAGATAAAACCAAACTCCATCCGAATGTAATTATAAACGGCCATACTACCCTCGGAAAAAATAATGAAATATTCAGTTTTGCGGTAATAGGTAACCCGGGGCAGGACAGAAATTATAAAAATGAAATTTCCTTTGTCGAGATAGGGGATAATAATATTATCCGCGAGTCGGTTACCATAAATTCCGCGACCGGGGAAGGGGCAAAGACCGTTGTAGAAAATGATTGCTTTTTCTTCGCGCTCTCGCATGTCGGGCATAATGTAAAAATCGGAAATAAAGTTACTCTGGTAAACGGAGCGGGACTTGCAGGTTTTGTGGAAGTTGAAGATATGGCTTTTGTTTCGGCTTATTGTGTCTTGCATCAGTTTTGTAAAGCAGGTTCCATGTCCATGATCGGCTTATGCTCTCCCATTGAAAAAGATGTCCCGCCTTTTGTGCTCGGCACCGGTAACCCTTTTACGGTATTTGGCTTGAATAAAGTGGGGCTGGAAAGAAACAACGTGCCGGAAAAATCAAAAGAAGCGCTTAAAAAAATGTTCAAACTGGTGTTTAAATCCGGACTAAATACGTCCCAGGCTGTAACCAGATTAAAAGAAGATCTGATCTCCGACCCTTACGTCTCGCATTTTGTCTCTTTCGTGGAAAAATCTAAAAGGGGCATCTATAAATGCTAGGTCTGGTCGCAGGCGGAGGGCTCCTACCTGTATATTTTTGCAGGAATGCAAAAAAAGACGGAAAAAAAATAATTACTGTTGCTATAAAAAATGAAGCAGACAAATCACTTTGGAAACATTCAAAGGAAATATACTGGTACGATATCGGAGATTTTGGAAAAGCGATAAACACCTTTAAAAAGCTAGGTATTAGAAAAGTTTTTATTGTGGGAAAAGTAAGAAAAGTCAGGCTATTTTCTGCACTTAAACCGGATATGAGGCTTTTTAAGCTGTTTATGTCCCTGCGAAATAAAAAAGATTCTACCTTGATACAAGCTGTAATAAAGGAATTTGAAAAGGAAGGCATAAAAATTCTTCCTATGACGGTGTATTTGAAACCCCTGCTGGCAAAAAAAGGTGTTTTGACAAAAAGAAAGCCATGCAGGCAGGAGATTGAAGATATAAAATACGGTTTTAAAGAGGCAAAAAAGCTGGCCGACGCTGATATCGGACAGACAGTTATTGTTAAAGACAAAAAAGTTATTACCGTAGAAGGTGCAGAGGGGACGGATGAGACCATAAAACGCGGAGGTCATCTTGCCGGAGATGGCGCGGTATGCGTAAAAGTAGCAAGAACGGTGCAGGATATGCGGATTGATATTCCCGGAGCCGGAGTTGAAACAATAAAACAGCTTGCAAAAGCAAATATTAAATGCCTTGCTCTTCAGTCGGGGAAGGTGTTTTTGATAGATAAAAATAAAATTAAAAAAGAAGCGGATAAAAATAAAATATGCGTCGTAGTCTGTTAATACTGATTTTAATCGGAAGTTTACTGCTCCCTCTGGCGGCCGCGGAGAGCGACCGTAATCTTGTTACTTATCATTGGTGGCTTTCTTATAAAGAACTTCCGTATGTCTCCTATCCTATGGGTCTTCCAGATTCTAAGTTTCACATAAAAGGTTACAGTCCGGTGTTTGGTTACTCTCCTCTTGCCATACTTCATAATGAAACAGATTTGGATCCTCTATGTTCTATCCGGTTCAGGACCGAAGGCTTTGAGGAGATAAATCCGTTTAAAAAAATAGTTTGGCGGCCTAATGAAATATTGAGCGAAAATAATTACAAAGAGGATAAAAAAGTAAAGATGGTAACAGCTTTTATAAATCAGGAATCTTCTGTATCTTCCGTTGTTCTTTCAAATTCGGGAAAGCAGCCCTGGATACAGGAGCTGGTCTTTTATTCCAGGGGAACTTCGGTGCTGCAGGAAGATTACATTACAAGAAAAGCAATTACCGTTACAAATCAATTTAAAACCGGCGTAAGCGCAATGGGATTGTTTTTTGATAAAACCACGGTAGAGGATGTTTTTGTTTTTCAGGAGAACGGCAGATACAGGATTATTGCAAAACTAAGCATTCCGGCGGAGTCTGCGGTGACCTTTGCAGTCGGTGTGGGTTTTGGAAATGATGCCCGGGCCGCTTCAATTTTATCTTTTACTGCAGCCGGAAAAAATGTAGTGGAAATGGGAAGCGAGAAAGAGGTTTTTTATAACAAACTTCTGTCCAATATTGTGAGAGTTTATTCCACTGATATTTCAACGAGAAAAATGTATCAGGCGACATATCTTCTTTTAAACGGATACCGCCGCGAAGATATTTCTAATTTTGCCCTGAGGTTCGTCTTTGAAGAAAAATTAAATACAATATTGGAGAAAAAACTTGCGCCCTGGGTTTATTGGAAAGCTTATGAGTATACCGGAGATCCCGGATATCTTGAAGTTGCCGTGGCAAACGGGGAAAATTACCGGAAGATGGAAAATGAAGCGCTCGAACTTTATAATCAAAGAACACTTGAATGGGCCGGAGCGATAATCGGAAAAAAAGCGGTCTATACTCCGGTAAAAGTACCTGAGGATATAAAAGACGAACAAAAGGTACTGGCTCTTATTCTTCAAGGGGAAGATAAAAATATAATAGAAAAAGAAGCAAAGCGGCTGCTCCTTTTCCCCGAATTAAAATACCCGGAAATATATTTTATTCTGGATAATCTCGTAAAGTATGATATTAAAGGAAGTGTTCCTGCTTTGTATGAAAAGCAGTTACCCTTTACGCAATATGATGATGACCGGCCTGTTTCCGAGGTTTTTTCCTTTATGGATATGTATTTTAAGAGCTGCGGTATTGACTTTACAAGGGGGAATCTTTATATACAGCCGCTTGATATGTATAAGCTCAGATATATATATAACTTTAAATATAAAGGCAATCTCTTGGATATTATTTATTCCCATGAAGGGAAATTTATAGATAAAATATTGGTAAACGGGCAGTCGGTCTGTTCCCGGATAGTCTATATTCCGGAAGGCAGTTTACAATACAAAATAGAAATACAGCTTTCCAGCTGGCCGGGAAATCCTATTTTAAATTCGATAAAGACAAACAGCTGGTACAGGGTGTTAAGGTGTTCTTATGATGATAAAACAGGGATATTTAATATAGAAATGGAGTCCCCTCTGCTTGAAGATTTTAAAGCGATAATCAATATTACCAAAAATTCTAAATGGATAAAACGGGTTACAATTAACTGGAAGGATATTTCCAGGTATGAAAATATTCAGGTGGAATATAAAGATAAAGGATTCTAAACATCCGCAAAAAGGCGGCATGTATAATAAGCAAAGCTTTTCCCGATAGGAAATATATCATGAAGCGGGATAAAATTGAATTCCACTCGCCGAAACCTCGGACGCAAGAGGTTGTGCCAAAAGTCTGAAATATTTTACAGATACCACAACATATTGTAGTTGCTCGATTCATCGAGCCTGCCAATTGCGCCTGATTAAAATCAGGCAACTACCTTTTGGCACAGCCTCGTAAGGGCGTGGAGTTTCACTTCCTTATTATTGGTTTGAATTACCAGTGTTTTAATGCTAAAATAAGCATCCTGAACAGGAAAAAGCTCTTGTTTAGAATTTTCCGCCTTTGGCCCGCCCAAAAACGAGGTCTCGCAGCAAACTATTGCTGCGGACGAGATCTCGCTTTAAGCGGACGAATTTAGTACTTAGAATTTGTTTTAAATGGGGCTGTAGCTCAGCTGGGAGAGCGCCTCGCTGGCAGCGAGGAGGTCAGGGGTCCGATCCCCCTCAGCTCCACCATTTTTAAGCTACTCTTAAAAATGGTAGAGCAATCGATAAAAGTTACTCGATTGCGTTCTATTCTCGATTTTCTATTTTCAAAAGGCTTTTAGTTTTTGAAGAAATAAGCTGTAAAATTGGTCGAGAATTGATAGTCGAGATTTGAAAATAAATAGAAAAATCGATTCGGTCAACTCTCGATTTTCTATTTTTAAACGAACTTACTTGAGGAAATATGCAAACCTGGGGATATGCTTTAATAAGTGTGACAATAGTCAGTCTTATCTCCCTTGTGGGGATTTTCACTCTTGCTCTTAATCGGGATATTCTTCAAAAAATAATACTTTATCTTGTCAGCTTTGCTGTGGGTGCGCTTTTTGGGGATGCTATAATTCATCTTATGCCTGAGGCGTATGAAACTTTTGGGAAGGGATTGCCTACGGCTTTAATGGTAATTCTCGGGATTTTTATCTTCTTTGTTCTTGAAAAGTTCATCAGGTGGCGCCATTGTCATGACGGACATTGTGATGAACATTTAAAGCCGGTTGTATATATGAACTTGTTCGGGGATGCAGTTCATAATTTTATAGACGGTCTTGTTATTGCTGCCAGTTATTCAGTATCTATTCATCTTGGAATTGCCACCACCATTGCTGTTATACTTCATGAGATTCCTCAGGAAATAGGGGATTTTGGAGTTCTGATACACGGGGGACTCTCTGTTAAAAAGGCACTCTTTTTTAATTTCCTTTCCGCGCTGACCTCGATAATTGGAGCTGTCCTATTCTTCCTGGTTGGAGATTTTTTGGGTAATTTTAGAATGGCATTAATCCCTGTAACCGCCGGAGGATTTATTTATATGGCAGGTTCAGACCTTATTCCGGAGTTACATCATGATGAAAGGCCCATAAGATCTTTACTCCAGATATTCTTTATAGCTCTGGGTGTAGGGATAATGGCCTTAATGGTAATTTTGGAATAAGTCCGGTTTGAAGTTTGAGAAATAGGAGCGGAAATATTTATTGGAGGAAAGAAAATAAATGAAAAATAAATTTATTGCGATAGTGGGAATTGTATTTGTATCTGTTATTCTAAGCGGCTGTGCCTCTTTAAGCTACAGGCTTGCGGCGGGAGACGATGAAAATGCAAGGCTTTCGGCGCTTGAAGAGATAAAATATCTTGATGATAAGGGGAAAGCTCAGACTGCGAATGACCTGAAAGAATACTTGAACAACTCTAATTCGTCGGTTCGAAGCCGCGCTGCAGAAGCTTTACTTAAGCTTGGCCCTGAAGCCGGGATTCCGGTATTTATTTCCATTTTAGCCGACAAAAACCAGGAAATTAGAATTATGGCAGAAGAGTATGTGGCAAAATTTGGAAGTAAGGCCCTTCTTCCTCTTTTAAAAACACTGGATAGTCCGGATAAGTTTCAACGTGCTCATGCGGCGTATGCTCTTGGTGAGATCAGACCATCATTGCTCGAAGTGACCAGGAGGCTCTTTATCTCCATGGGCGAAGATGACAAGTACGTTTCCGGTGCAGCAAGAGACGCGATAATAAAAACAGGGATTATTGATATAGAAGATCTGCTAAAAGCATTAAAGAGCGAAAACGGCAGTTCCTGTTTTGGCGCAGCTTTTATCGCAGGAAAGAAGAAAATAGCAGATAAGCGTGTTTTAGAAGCGCTTTTGAATAATCTTAAATTTTCCAATATAGTAGTAAAAAATGGTGCCGAAAATGCTCTGGTAGAAATAGGAACAGCTTCTCGAGAGGCTGTTGAGATCATGCTTGAAAAATACAGAACCGATGATGATTTTATGAAAGAATGTCTTACTGTAATATTTGGGAATATAGGAATTCCTGCTTCGGAAACAATAGTAGAACTTTCAAATGCCTTAAAAGGAAATAATAACAGGCTGGTAATTGCGGCTGCAGAAAGCTTGTGTAAAATAAATTCCTCATCTGAAGGGATATTAAAAAATATTATAACTCTGGCCGCGTCTTCTGATTTAGAAAGAAAGATAACAGCGCTTAATTGCCTCGGGAAAATGCGTGTAAATTATAAAGATATTTCAGAGTGTCTGATAAATGCTTTTGGAGATAATATTGTACTGGTTAGGGATGCTGCTGTTAAATCATATATTAAAGTAGCCTATTTGAGCAAGGATTCCGGAGACGCTATCGGAGGATTTTTAAACAGTGAAAATAAATATATAAGAGAGTCAGCCGCCAAAGTTGCCGGTTTTCTTTTTTCTTCTGCTCAAAAAGACTACGTTTTGGAATTAACAGCTCTGCTTAAGGATAAAGAAAAAATTGTACGGATAGCTGCCGTAGAATCCCTGGGTGATCTTGGAATGCGTTCGGCAAAAGCAATGCCTGAATTGGTAAAACTGCTTGCCGACAACGAGCTGGGTGTGCAATTTGCTGCAAAAAATACTATTGAAAAAATCGGAATGCTTTCAAAACCGGCTTCAAAATCACTGATTCTGTTTATTGATGATGAAAATCTTCATATCAGTACCGCTGTTCAAAACTCGCTTATTAAAATAGGACAGAAAGCCATTCAGCCGTTAATAGAAACATTAAAAGAAAGTAATAATAAAGTTAAAACTAAAGTTGCTTACGTTCTGGGAAAAATAGGTATTGAAAAAGGTTCTCCCATGATGAAAGAAGCCGCCCTTGCGTTAATAGCTGTTATCAAAAATGAAGATGCAGAAGTCAGAGCTGCCGCCGCGATTGCTTTAGGAAATATCGGCATAGAATACAAGGAATCCATAATGGCGCTCACTGAAGCTCTTCGTGATACAGATGATAACGTAAGACTTGCATCGGTGGATGCTTTGGGCCTGATAGGTTCCGGCGCAAAGTCCGCAGCGCCTTTTTTGGCTCAAACTCTTAAAGATAAAAATAATAAAATAGCAGTTCATTCCAGGGATTCTATTATAAAATTTGGAAACGATGCTGTACCGTATCTTAACGAAGCGTTAAAAGATGATGATTCTGTTGTCAGGTCTTATGCTTCAGATGCGCTCCAGAAGATAGGCACTTCTGATGCTTACGAGGCTCTAAGAAAATACAAAGCCAGCGGAAAATAGTGAAGAACGAAAGGTAATAATGAAAACGGCTGTTTTTATAAAAAGAATAGCAATAAGGGTTGTTCTTTACGGGGCAATCCTTTTTCTTGTATTTGTGTGGATCTTCTCCGGAGTTCTTCTGCATGCGTACCGTCCTAAATATTCCGGAATCCCCGCAGTTTTCAAAATTCCTTTCGAAAAAATAACTTTTACGACAAAAGACAATGTTTTAGTGTACGGCTGGTGGACTACCGGCAAGACAAAAGAAAAATGCATTATCCTCTGCCACGGGCTTGGCGCCGACAAGAGTGATATGCTTAATTATATGCCGTTCTTATACAAAAAAGGTTATTCGCTTTTAGCTTTTGATTTTCGCGGTCACGGCGAAAGCAAAGAAAAATACACTTCGCTTGGCTATAACGAAACAAAAGACCTGATTGCTGCGGTTGATTTTGCAAAAGCAAAAGGAGCAAAGCATATAGGAGTTATCGGCCGTTCTATGGGCGCCGCTGTTTCGATCCGTACCGCGGAGTTATCTCCGGAAATTAAAGCGGTAGTTGCCGATTCTTCTTTTGCCTGCCTGCCTGATATGATAAAAAGTTATGCGAGGAGGCTTTATCATCTTCCGTACTTTCCTATGGTTCCGGTTACCGTATATATTTCAGAACTAAGAAGCGGGTTTAAATATGAAACCGTAAATCCCGTCGAAAGCGCGGCAAAAATGAAAACACCTTTACTCCTCATTCACGGGTTGGAGGACGGGAATATTTCTCCGGATAATTCCAGAAAAATATTTGAAGCAGCAGGAGGGCCAAAAAAACTGGTACTTGTCAAAGGCGCGGATCATGTTGAATCCTTAAGCGCCGATCAAGCCGGGTATTCAAAGGAAGTTTTGGCATTTTTTGGGGAGTATTTAAAATGAAAAAGATAAAAAAGATCTCTCTCTTTAACCGTGTTACCCCGATAGAACACCTGGAGAGCCTGAGCAAACAACTGGAAGGTCCAAAGATATTTATAAAAAGAGATGACCTGACGGACGCAGCTCTTGGCGGTAATAAAGTAAGAAAACTGGAGTATATTCTGGCAGATGCCCTGGAAACAGGCTGCGATACTATTATTACTACCGGAGGTCCGCAGTCAAATCATGCGAGGATCACTGCGGGGGTGTGCGCAAAACTCGGACTCCGGTGCGTGCTTTTACTTTCCGGAAAAAAAAACGTTTTAGAAGGAAATCTCCTGCTTGATAAAATCTTTGGAGCAGATGTGAGGTTTGCGGACTCCTGGGATTTTGATAAGATCCAAAAGATGATGGAAGAGCTGGCAAAACATCTAACTGAAAAAGGGCATAAAGCTTATCCTGTTCCCGTGGGCGGCGCTTCGGGGCTTGGAACTATGGGTTACGCAGAATGTTTTTCGGAAATACTGGCGCAGGAAAAGGAGTTAAACCTGGAGTTCGACAGGATTGTCGTAGCCAACGGCTCCGGAGGGACCCAGGCCGGTCTTGAGATAGGCAAGATGGAAAACAGATCAAAGAAAGAAATTTTGGCTATGAGCGTACTGTTCAAAAAAGCAAAAGCTTTGGAATATGTCAAAAAAGAAATAGCCGAGGGTTATAAGGTGCTAGGGAAAAATACTCCGGAATTAAACGGTATTATTATAGATGATTCGTATTTGGGGGAAGGTTATGCTATTCCTGATGAAAGAGTGATAGAAACCATTGGTTTAGTCGGTAGATCGGAAGGTATCATATTGGATCCCGTTTATACCGGCAAAGCATTTGGGGGATTGATAGATTACATAAAATGCGGTAAAATCAGTAAAAATGAGAACATTTTATTCATTCACACCAGTGGTTACCCCGGGATTGTGAATATGACGGAAAAGCATAAAATTTACTTCGAGAAGTTTTAACATAAGCAATGATTTTAGCGTCTGTGTATGAGCAAGCTTCAATAACTAAGGTCAAAGCACTAATAACTAAACAATAACTAAGAATTAAGCACCAAGCACTAAAAAGGAAAGTATTTAATATTGGCTCAATGATTTTGTTTAGAATTTATAATTTTGTTCTTTATTTTAAGTTTGTTTAGTGCTTAGAATTTAGATCTTAGTAATTATTTTGTGTGGTATTTTAAAGGAGCCAGCATGTTTAAGATCGTTAAACGCAGCGACGTATCGGAAACCGTCAAGCTTATCGAAGTCGAGGCTCCGCTTATTGCGGGTTCGGCAAAGAGCGGGCAGTTTGTTGTGCTTCGCTTGAAAGAGGGCGGGGAGAGGATACCGCTCACTATTGCGGATAAAGACAAAAGCAAGGGAACGGTTACTATCGTATTTCAGGTAGTGGGAAAATCTACTATGGAGCTTGCTTATTTCAAAGTAGGTGACTCTTTAAAAGACCTTCTCGGGCCTCTTGGAAAGGCTACGGATTTTTCGGGGGCTAAAAATATTGTTTGTGTCGCCGGCGGGGTGGGAATTGCCGAGATCTATCCGGAAGTGAAAGAACTGCATGAAGACGGGAAAAAAGTAAGCACAATAATAGGGGCAAGAAATAAGTCCCTTTTATTTTTTGAAGAGGAGTTAAAAAAAGTAAGCGACGCCGTATATGTGACAACAGACGACGGTTCTTACGGCAGAAAAGGTTTTGTTTCCGATGTGCTTAAAGAACTTCTGGAAAAAGATAAGTCCATTGATCTGGTTGTGGCGGTAGGTCCGGTAATAATGATGAAAGTGATCTCCGGGCTTACGAAAAATTATAATGTCAGGACTATTGTGAGTTTAAACCCTATCATGCTGGATGCTACCGGAATGTGCGGCGCCTGCAGGGTAACGGTGGGCGGTAAGACCTTGTTTGGCTGTGTGGACGGTCCCTCCTTTGACGGGCATCAGGTGGATTTTGACGGTCTGATGAAACGTTTGAATCAGTTCAAAGATGAAGAAAAGAATTCCGCAGAAATTTATAAATTAAAATGCCGGGAGTGCAGATAATATGCCTATTAATCCTAAAAAAACAGATATGCTAAAGCAAGCCCCGGAAAAACGGGTGAAAAATTTTGATGAAGTGGCGCTTGGCTACAATGAAGCAGACGCGTTAAAAGAAGCCGCCCGGTGCCTGCAGTGCAAAAAACCTTTTTGCGTGGAAGGGTGCCCGGTAAATGTTGATATTCCTGCGTTCATAAAACTTGTAAGTGAAAAAAAATATAATGAAGCTGCGAAAAAAATAAAAGGAACAAACTCCCTGCCGGCGGTCTGCGGCCGGGTTTGCCCGCAGGAAGAGCAGTGCGAGCTGAAATGTATAGTGGGTAAAAAAAATGAGCCGGTGGGAATAGGCCGTCTGGAACGGTTTGTTGCCGATGTAGAACGGCAGTCCGGAAGTATTGAGAAGAATGTAGTAAAACTTCCTGAAAAAAAGATCGCAAAGGTGGTAATTGCCGGCTCCGGCCCTGCAGGTCTTACGTGCGCGGGAGATCTGGCAATGCTCGGATATGATGTTACTATATATGAATCCCTTCACGCGACAGGCGGCGTGCTCCGTTACGGCATTCCGCAGTTCAGACTGCCGAAAGAAATACTGGATATAGAGATAGATTACCTTAAAAAGCTCGGGGTAAAAATAATCACCAACGTGCTTGTGGGTAAAACTATTCCGGTAACCGAACTTTTCAAACAGGGGTTTTCCGCTGTTTTTATTGGAGCAGGCGCAGGCCTTCCTTCTTTCCTCGGAGTTCCGGGGGAAAACCTGGCAGGAGTTTACTCCGCAAATGAATATTTAACGAGAATTAACCTTATGCAAGCATATAAATTTCCCGAGACGGATACACCCGTCAGAATAGGCAGTAAAGTAGCGGTGGTAGGCGCGGGAAATGTAGCAATGGATGCCGCGAGATGCTCTCTCCGCCTCGGCGCAAAAGAAGTATATATAGTATATAGAAGAAGCGAAGAAGAAATGCCCGCAAGGAAGGAAGAGATAGAGAACGCCGTTGAAGAAGGGGTAAAACTTCATTTACTAACAGCCCCGGTGGAAGTGCTGGGCGATGAAAAAACCGGCAGGGTTACAGGTCTTAAAGTAATAAAATGCCAATTGGGCGAACCTGATGCTTCCGGCAGAAGGCGCCCCGTCCCGATACCGGGCTCTGAATATATCATGGAGATGGACACGGTAGTTTCAGCCATCGGCCAATCCCCGAATCCTTTGATCCCTCAATCCATGCCCGAATTAAAATTAGGCAGGCACGGAAATATCATAACCAACGAAGAGACCGGAGAAACCTCAGTCCCCGGAGTTTACGCCGGCGGAGACATCGCCACAGGTGCCGCCACAGTAATCGCCGCCATGGGCGCCGGCAAAAAAGCCGCCAAAAGCATGGACCAGTATATCAAAGCAAAACTGAGCTTAAAGAATTAAGCAGGTGCTGTCTCTGGAGATTAAAGCTATAATAAAATTTTGCTAAATAAAGTAAGTAGCGGTTTATTGGCCCGGCGGAATGGATTGGAACAAGGTGGCGGAATTACCGTAAATTATATTAAATAAGGAAAAATAATTTGAATTTAATATGGAAAACAATAGGTATTATATTTTCTCTTCTTATAGTTGGTCTATTTGTTTGGTTTATGTGGTGGGCTTTTGGAATTTATAATATTTTTATACTATTGGTTATAGCTATTGCATTTTTATTTGGAAGAAAAAAACCTCAAAATATACCAATAATTATTAAAAATATTGTTGTATGGGGAATTTTTGCTGTCATGACCTTATCAATGGTAGATTGGAAACATCCCAAAAATAATATATTGTTAATAGTGGTCATGGGATCTATATATTCTATAGCAGCTATAATCTTAATAATTAGAGATAATCACAATAAGAAGAAAAATGATAAAGCAGTCCGCTAAATCGTAAATACTTTTAAGGAAACAGTACCTGCCTATTGACAAAGTTTAAGTGAGTCTCTCAAGATTTTCTTTAGCATAACGTTATAAACAAATTACTTTATCTCTGTATTTTCATCTGTGTCATCTCATTTAAATCTCTTCGAAGGATCCGCCCTAAATGATTGGCGGATGTGTCATCAGGCTCAAAGATTTGAGCCTTTGAGCCTTTTGACATTGTATTATTTACCTCTTTATTGTATTATACATTTATATGAATGAAAAGGATTTTCAGGAAATACTAGATATAGGGATAGCGCTTTCCAGTGAGCATGACCTTTCCAAGCTTTTGGATAAGATACTTTCAAAGGCGCAGGAGGTCACGGGAGCTGATGGGGGCTCTATTTACCTTGTAAAGAAAGATAAAATGATATTTAAGGCCAGCCGTAATAAAACCCTCCTTGAGAAATTTGGTCCAGAAAAAATGAAAGAAATAGTAAAGACTTTTGTAATACCGGTCACCAAGAAAAGCATGGCGGGGTATACGGTGGTTACCGGTAAGCTTCTTAATATTTCGGATGTGAAAAATATTCCTTCTTCCGCAGATTACAGCTATGACCCTGCTTTTGACAAAAAATACGGGTACGATACGGTATCCATGCTTGTTATTCCTATGATTAATAGGGACGGTGAGGTTACCGGGGTGTTACAGCTTATTAATTCAATGGAAAACGGTCACCCCGTTGCTTTTAAAACTTCTCACGAGAAGATTATTTCATCTTTCTCTTCCCAGGCGGCAATCTCTATTGCAAATGCGGAACTGAATGAAGATCTTAAAAATGCCCATTTTGACACAATATTCCGCCTTTCAGAAGCGGCAGAGTGCAGAGATAAGGAAACAGCAAACCATATTAAAAGGGTGAGCCATTATTCTCGTCTTCTTTCCGAAAAACTCGGATGGAGCCCGGAGGCGTGTGAACTAATATTCTGGTCCTCTCCCATGCATGATATAGGAAAACTTGGCATTCCTGATGCTATTTTACAAAAACCGGGGCCTTTAACACCGGAAGAAAGAGCAGTAATGGAACAGCATACTGTTATAGGTGCTTTAGTACTTAAAGACTCCTCCATTCCCGTAATTGCAAAATCCAGGATAGTCGCGCTTACTCATCATGAAAAATATGACGGCACCGGTTATCCGCAAAAAATAAAAGGCGAAGATATTCCGTTGGAAGGCAGGATTGTAGCGCTGGCCGATGTTTACGACGCCCTTTCCAGTAAAAGAGTTTACAAACCGCCGATGCCGGAAGAAAAAGTTATTTCTATTCTGAAAGAAGGCAAGGGCACGCATTTTGATCCCGTACTTATAGAGTTGCTTCTGGAAAACATGAAAAAGATTGCGGAAATAAGAGAAGAGTTTTCCGATAAAGAAAGTGATTATGATAATTTTTTAAATATAAAAACTATAGATCTTAAAACTTTACTAAAGCAGGAGAGATAATGAAACCGGTAAAAGCAATAATAATTGGAGCGGGAGCCAGAGGCGGCGTATATTCGAGCTTCAGTCTTTCCCGTCCCGATGAAATGGAAATTGTCGGCGTAGCGGAACCCAGGCCTGACTTTCTGGAACTTTTTCTGAAAAAACATAATATTGACAAGAAATATGCCTTTAATGACTGGAAAGATGTTTTTAAAGCCAAGAAATTTGCCGATGTAGTTATTATTTGCACAAAAGATGATATGCATTTTGCCCCGTTCATGGCGGCTTTTAAAAAAGGGTATCATATCCTTATGGAAAAGCCTATGTCGCCCAAAGAAAGCGAGTGCAAAAAAATGACGGCGCTTTCAAAAAAATATAAAAAAGTTTTCGGTCTTTGCTATGTATTGCGCTATACTAAATTTTTCAAAACTATAAAAGAGATAGTTGATTCCGGTAAGATAGGCGGGATCATTACCATAGAGCATATTGAACCTGCATCGTACTGGCATATGGACCATAGTTTTGTCCGGGGTAACTGGAGAAGTACAAAAGTTTCGTCGCCGATGATCTTTTCAAAGTCCTCCCATGATCTGGATATTATCCGCTGGCTTATGGGAAAAAAATGCAAAAAGGTCTCATCTTTCGGGTCGTTAACGTACTATCGCAAAGAAAATGCGCCAAAGGGAAGTACAGCAAAGTGCACCGGCGGCTGTAAGGTGGAAAAGAAATGCCCGCATTCGGCCCTGAAGATCTATATGAACCCGAAGCAGACAGGATGGCCTATAAGCATGATCTCTACAGACCTTTCAAAAGAGGGGAGATTAAAAGCTCTCAGAGAAGGGCCCTACGGCAGGTGTGTTTATCGTTGCGATAATAATGTTGTTGATCACCAGGTGGTTTCTATGGAGTTTGAAGGGAATGCCACGGCTTCTTTTACTCTTGCCGGATTTGGCACGGGCCTTACAGGAAGAAGGATAAGGATAATGGGCACAAAAGGCGAACTTATCGGGGATTCCAGGTATATTAAGGTTGCGGATTTTACGGGTTATAATAAAACTTACGATACTATTGTGCCGGGACTGGGCGCGGAAAGCGGGCATGGAGGCGGGGATTTTGGCCTTACGGAAGAATTTATTAAAGCCGTGCGGCAAAATAATCCCAAACTTCTCTCCTCGTCGCTTGAATCGTCCCTGGACAGTCATCTGATAGGTTTTGCGGCAGAAAAAAGCAGAAAAGAAGGACGTATGGTGTTTTTATGACCCTGTACCTGAGTTTTGACGAATGGTTCAGGGGTGAATATTCTATAACGAAAGGAATGCTGTGAATTTTAATAAAATTATAAAAAGTCCTGTTTTTTTAGGAATTATAGCAGCGGCAGTTATTGCAGTTATTTCCTTTGCCGTAAAGAATGCGTTTCCTACAAAACAGGAAAAAGAGTTTTGCGTTAAACTTAACGAGCTGGCGGAAAAGCATCTGATAAAAAGCGTATATGATGAAGCCGGCGAGAAGATAGATCTTTACTCTTTGGACAGGGGCTTTTCAAAAACAGTTGTGTTCTCCCTTTCCGAAGATGAGAGCACTCCGGCCGAAATATATTCGGCAAATTTAAAAGTAAATGCGAAAGGCGTTATAAGAAAAGTTAAAAATATTATCAACCTCTCTAAAACTCCCGACGCCGAAGAGGGTGTTTATGATGTGAAGAGCGGCTGGGTGGCTTTCGCGACTTCCATGGGCGCGAATTTTCAATCTATAACCACAATAAGAACGTCGGGAAGTTATAAAAAAGTATTTGTCTTCAAGCCCGGTGTAAAAAAAATACAGCTTACCTGGGAAGAAAAAGGTTTTAAACTTTCGGTAAATTATCTCCTTAAAGAGCTGAAAAAGGAAACTTCCCTGGATCCTATAAAAGGGAGTATTTCCCCGGAAGCCGGAGAATTAAAATACTTTCCGGAGGTTAAAGGTGAAGAAAGTTGGATTGCTTCCTGCGTTAATTTTGGCAGGGGGATAATCGGGCCGGAAGCTGTGGGAAATATGGAAGCGTTTTTCTTTTCCGTAAAGGATTGGTTTGACAGTCTTATCTATTCGGCCACAAGGTATTTTAGCAGTACTAAGAGTGAGTTTAAAGAGGGCGAGGCAACTTCGGCGTTAAAAAATATTGAACCTGTGATTAAAAATGATATTTTAAAAGGGGAAGGTATCTGGACTACGACTTCCCTGCCGGAGGGGGACGAGAAAAATCATCCGCTTTTGGCAAGGACTATTTTCAGGCCGGATTCCGAGAGGCCTTACGCTCTTGTGGACCTTCTATATATTGACGCCGGCCAGGTGGAATTCACTCCTGTTGCCGGTACGATCCATCCTGTTTCTACAACAGGAATAAAAGGAAAGGGAATAATACCGGAGGATGAGGAGATCAGGAAAAGATTGCTCTTTGCTTTTTCCGGAGGGTTCCAGGCTGTTCACGGCTCTTACGGCATGATGATAGACGGCGATGTTCTTTTACCCGCTGTTAAAGATATTGAAACACTTGCAATGTATGCCGACGGCTCTATAAACATAGGGGTTTGGGGCGAGGATATAAAAGAAACAGCTTCGCTGGTCTCCTATAGACAGAACTTGAAATCTCTTATCAGAAAAGGGCTATTTAACGATAAGAACAGGTACTGGGGTCTTTCTGCGGATAAAAATAAAAGCATTTATGTCTGGCGTACCGGACTGGGGATCACTAAAGATAAGAAAGCAGTTTTTGCGATAGGTAACTCAGTTTCCGCTTACACGCTTGCAAAAGCCATGCTTGCTGCCGGGGTGGAGGAAGCAATGCATCTGGACATGAACCTTGTTAATGTCGCCTGTGAAGTTTACACCCCTGAAAAAGATGAAAAAGGCGAGTATAAAAAAGGAAAGAACGGAGAGCTCATTTTAAAAGCCTCACATTTAAACGACAGATTATACGGAGTACCCGGACGCTATTTGAAACCTCATACAAGGGATTTTGTTTATGTAATGAAGAGGAAAAAGTAGTAAAAAGAAATTTACGAATTACGATTTACAATTGACAATTTAATGAAGCGGAATAAAACACTCCGCAATATTAATTTAGAAATATTAAGAATAAAAGTTTTTAATTTAATAATAACACATTAATTTGGAACGTGAGTAACGTGATAACGTGGAACGTTCTAACGGTTTTCAAACAACAACAAGGAGAAGATTATGAGCAATAAAATACTTCGCATAGGAATAATCGGCGTCACCGGGCGAGGGGAGGATCTTCGAAGGTGGTTCCACCAGCCGAAAAAGAGGGCTGTTGTTGCCGGTGGGGCGGATATCAGTTTAAAGGCACTGGAAGAATTTAAGAAGATAATGGGGCCGGATGTTTTTATTACAACCAATTACAAAGAGCTTCTTAAAAGAAAAGATATAGACGCTATTGTCATTACTTCCCCTGATTTTACGCATGAAGAGTATACTATAGCGGCGCTTAAGGCAAAAAAACATGTTTATCTGGAAAAACCGATGGCGATCACTACTGAAGGATGCGACCGGGTTTTAAAAGCATGGAAAGCTTCCGGAGTAAAGTTAATGGTTGGGTTTAACATGCGCCACATGGCTCTCTTTAAACTTATGAAGAAAATAATAGACTCAGGAAAGATCGGAGATATTAAGGCAGCCTGGGTAAGGCATTTTGTGGGCTTTGGGGGTCATTTCTATTTTCATGACTGGCATGGTACAAGAAAAAATACTTATTCTCTGCTCCTTCAGAAGGGCTCGCATGATATTGATATGATACATTATCTGACCGGTTCGTACGCGAAGAAAGTTTCCGCTTTTGGTTCTCTGGATTTTTTCGGCGGTAACAAGTCCAACAACCTCCGGTGCCCGGATTGCAAGATCAGAAAAACCTGCCTGGAAGCGGATTATTCCAGGATAAACAAGTGTTGTTTCCGGAAAGAAGTGGATGTCGAGGATAACAGTGAGGTTATAATGGAGCTGGAAAACGGGATCAAGGCTACGTATCTGCAATGCCATTTTGCCCCGGAGTATTTTAGAAATTACACCTTGATCGGTACAAAAGGCAGGATCGAGAATTTAAACGACGGGGATACAGTTATCGTAAAGCTTAGACAGAATTACAGGTTTATGGACAAGGTTAAAGAAATAAAATATAAAGTAAAAACAGGAAAAGGTAATCATTTCGGCGCTGATTCCATAATCGTGGAGGATTTTCTGGATTATCTTTTGAAAGGCAAAAAGCCCGTTTCCACGGCGCTTGCCGGAAGAATGAGCGTGGCTGTGGGCTGCACGGCTACGGATTCTATAAGAAGCGGCGGAAAGATGTTAAAAATCAAAAAAGCTCCAAAAGGATTCAAGTGAATATACCGGAGATAATATTTGAAGATAATAACCTGCTGGTTTTTAATAAACCGTCGGGGCTTTTATCAATCAGGGACAACAAGCATCCGAAAGAAAAATCGGCGATTGATGCGGCGATGGAGCATCTTGCAGGCGCGCAGGTCTTTCCGGTGCACAGAATAGATAAAGACACGAGCGGTGTTTTGATAATTGCAAAAACCCGCGAAGCGCAGTCAAAGATGACAGAGATAATAATGGATCTGAAAATGCGGAAACTTTATCTTGCTCTTGTAAAAGGGGAAGTTATGAAAGAAGGTCAGGTAACTCTCCCTATTCTTAAGGGTTCTTCAGGCAAAGTAAAGATCTCAAGTACCGGGAAAAAGTCCCTGACCTTTTATCGTATAAGAAAAAGATTTAAAGGATATACACTTTTAGAGGTGGAGCCAAAAACAGGCCGTACCCATCAGATAAGGATTCACATGGCATCTATAGGCAGGCCTTTAGCGTATGACCACGTTTACGGTGACAGAAAAGCCCTGAGTTTACCGAGAAAAGGAAGAGCCCCGCTCGTTTCAGAGCGCCTGACCCTGCACTCCTCCGATGCGATGTTCATGTACTGGAAAACCCACAGGTCCCTGCACCTACGTGCCCCGTTCCCGGAAGATTTAAAAGAGATAATAAATGTACTGGAAACGGAATATTCTATTCCAAAAGAGTAATAAATCAAAGCAGAGGGGTGGATAGGAAATGAAAATAATAACCAAAATAAGATTCCTTTCTCTACTTGTATTTCTACTCATACTGGTAACTTTAACTTCAGCAGAAGAAAAACCTGAGTTGATTCCGCAGCGACAGCCTTCCCATCTTATTTTCTCGGTTAATTTCAGTCCGGATGGAAAATTTCTTGCTTCTAGTAATAGTCAGGGAGAGGTAGAAATATGGGAAGTCAAGACGGGCCGATTGTGGCATTCTTTCAAGGCTGATCTTGAACCGTTCAGTCTTGTTTATTCAGTAAGATTTACTCCGGATATGAAGTATATTGTTGGGGGTGGTATTTGGGATCTAAAAAGTAAAAAGCAATTAAGAGAAAACGAAGAATGCAAAAGAGTCATTGAGTCAATCAGTCAAAATTATGCAACAGTTGATTATTTACCTGGGGGAAGTACTTCGTCACTTAAAATTGGAAAGGACAATAAGTACATTGCTGTAGCAAATGTTAATGAAGTAAATATATTAAATGTAGATAGTGGCAAAGTAATTAAAAGTTTAAAAGGATATGACAAAAGAAGCGAGATATACTCTATGAGCATCAGCCCGGATGGTAAATATCTTGCTACCGGAAGTGTGAGAGAAGCAGTTGAAATTTGGGATATAGATAGCGGAGAATTATGTAAAAATATCGAAAAGTACGAATACATGTGTAATTCAACTTATAGTTCGGATGGCAAATTTATTGTGATGAATAGTTCAAGAAAGGTAAATATTTGGAGAACTGACAATAGCAAAAAAATGTTTGAATTTACCGAGAAGGAAAGTAATATTTTAAGGACAGAGTTAAGTCCAAGCGGAAAGTATTTGATTTTAGAAAACGAAGGCGGAAAAGCTAAGGTTTTTGAAATAAGTACCGGAAAAATAATTCAAACATTTAATGGTTATTATGCTGATATTAGTAATAATGAGATGTATGTTGCCTTGTATATTGGCAACAATACAACAGAAGTGCGAGAAATAGATACCGGAGTGTTGGTTCGCGCCATTAAAATACCTCTAGAAATTATCCATTATGATTATGATCTAAGCTTTAGTTCAAATGGTAAGTATTATGCCATAGGGAATCATTCGTCTGGTGTGTCTATTTCTATATATGAATTTGCAAATGATAAAATAATTTGTAATCTTAAAAGTGATGAGATGTGTGATGGTTATACGCAATTCTTCAGCTCTGATAATAAATATTTTGGCGTAGGTTCACACCATCCTGGACAGGGTTCAGGTCCACATCGTTTTAGTTTGATTTGGGAAATAAATTCAAGAAAGCTAATACAGCCGGAAGATAAATATAATCTTACATTAGCCAAAATATTAGGTTTTGCCCCAAAATACCTTTCATTATATACAGGTGGAGATACAAGTGAAATACGCGATCTGGTAACAGATAAATTACTATTAACGACATTTGGCAAAGGCTTTGAATGGGTATCATTTACTCCTGAAGGTTATTACAATTGCTCGGAGAATGGAGAAAAATTGATTGCTTGGCGGGTAGGAATGGACCTTTTTGGTCCCGAAAAATATAGAGATATTTATTATAAACCTGATATAATTAATAAAATACTTCAGCAGGATTACCCGGCAGAAAAAAGTAAATAAACAGTTGCGATTATCCTTTTTAAGTGTCAAAATAAAGAGGTATTACAAAGATAATATTTAAATGATTGGAGTAATTATGACAAACAAAGAAAAAGAAATATTAAGAACACTTGCGGCAATGAAAAGAGAACTCTGCGAGAAGCCGGAAAATATTGAGAAAAAGAAACTCTGCAAAAGCCTTAAAGCCTATAAGACCTGTTGTACTTGTGTATCCTGAGGGCTCCTGGAGCGAACTTGTTCCGGAATCATCTCTGCAGTGCGAAGACAGCGAGCTTCGTAATTGGGAGTCGGATCTAAGGATGAGTATCTTTCAGATGGAAAATATTAAGGATGACCTGCCTTTTGAACCGTATTTTAATATCCCGTGGAAAGTTAAAAACGGGGGAGTTTTGTCTAGGTACCGCCGATCAAGGACCTTGATAAAGATATTCCAAAATTAAAATTCCGCACTCTTTCAGTTGACCGTGACGGTACATTTAAAAAAATCGAGAGAGCTAAATCCATATTCGGAGACCTTCTTCCCGTACGGATACGCGGAAAGTACTGGTGGTCTTCGGGGCTGACCCAGGAAGTTATTAAACTGATCGGGCTGGAAAATCTTATGCTATATATGTACGACCAGCCGGAAAATGTCCACCGCATAATGAAATTCTTCATGGAAGAGCATCTGCATTTCCAGAGCTGGTTTGAAAAGGAAGGGCTTCTTTCTCTCGCGAATGAAGATGATTATGTCGGCTCAGGCGGGCCGGATATGTTCAATGAATTTTATCCTGAAGTATCAGGCTCCCATAGCTGAAAAGTTCGGACTGGTTTGTTACGGCTGCTGTGAGGGTCTTCATTTAGGGATAGATAATATATTGAAAGTGATGCCGAATATCAGAAGAGTTTCCGTTTCTCCCTGGGCGGATCAGGAACTGATGGCGGCTACGCTCGGAAATAAATATGTTTTTTCAAGAAAACCAAATCCCTCCCAGATTGCCGTGCAATTCAATGAAAAAGCCGTAAGGGAAGATATTAAAACCACTCTTAACACCGCCGGCAAACTCCCTTTGGAAATAATAATGAAAGACCTGCATACCATTCAAAACGACCTCACAAGAATCACCCGCTGGGTAAACATCGCCCGCGAAGAACTAACCAAATTTAAAAGAAAGGGACAGTCCCTTAGGGACTGTCCCTTTTTTCTGCAGTTGACAACTATGAAAATAAATGTTATTATTCTTAAAATTCACTTAAGGGGTGAAAACTATGCCAAGAACAGCACGTTTAGTCGATGTTAATATGCCGTATCATATCTGTCAAAGGGGTAACTGCAAACAAACAATATTTAATGATAATAATGATAGGGAATATTATCTTGAGTTGCTTAAAGATATGGCGTTAAGATATGAGATGAGCATCCTTGCTTATTGTTTGATGAAAAATCACGTGCATCTTATAGTTATTCCAAGAAATGACAGATCACTTTCTATGTCGTTTCGAGGTGTCAATGGCACATATGGCTTTTATTTTAATAGAAAGTATGGGAAGAGCGGGCATGTCTGGGGCGATAGATATTTTTCTAAATCATTAGACAGTAAACATCTTGCAATTGCAGTTAGATATGTTGAGCGAAATCCTGTTAGAGCCGGGTTAGTCAAAAAATCTGATGATTGGAAATGGTCAAGCGCCAGGGGACATTTAAAACAGGAAAATAATATAATAATATCTGATGACTTCTTTAAATATACGGAAATTTCTAAAAGACAATGGAAGGAGTATTTGACAAGAACAGAATATAACAATGAACTAAATATAATGAGAAAAAAGTAAGTACCTGTCCATAAAAGGGACAGTCCCTTAGGGACTGTCCCTTTTGGTGCAAAACAGTCGTCTCCACTCAATCCATAGAAAACCCGGAAAAGAGGGAAGAAGAAAAAGAAAGAAAAACCAGAATCAGGAAAAATTTAATTGGTTTCATAAATATAATTATACAACCGAGTAAGGTGTAATACAATTATAATTTTTTAGATGACTGGTTACCAATTCACAGCTGACACACTCAAATGCCTTTATATAACAAAGTATTTGGGGTGACAGTCACCGCTAATTGACATGCTCTATTATGGGACACATTGATTTACTGTATTTCCCTTATCCTCTGCGCATGTACCAATATGAAACATTTTTAGCTGTTGATAAAGGTGTTGATAACTTCCTTCTAAAAGGTAATAACTCATAAAAATCAAGGTATTTCAATGCTTTTTTGTTTGTTATTAAAGGTTGGCACGAAAATTGCTTATATTAGGGGTGTAGCTAGTTGTAAAATCTCTGAAAAATACAAAAAAATGCCTTTAAAAGGGCATAAATTCTATAGGAGGTGCAAGGTAGTATGAATATAAAGCCATTGGAAGACAGGATTTTGGTAAAGCCGCTTGAAGGCGGAGAGACAAAGAAAGGCGGGATAATAATCCCTGATTCAGCGAAGGAAAAACCGGAAGAAGGAAAAGTAATAGCAGTCGGAGCCGGTAAGATTCTGGAAAACGGAACGAAGAAACCTCTTTCCGTGAAAAAAGGTGATACTGTAATGTTTGCGAAATACGCAGGCAACGAAATCACCATTGACGGGGACAAGCATCTCATTATGAGAGAAGAAGATGTTCTCGCAATAATCGAAAAATAACAGAAGTGCAAATTCGAAATTCTAAACTCGAAATTCGAAGAAATCTGAAAGAGAAAAACAAAATAACAAAAATAAGTCAAAATTGACAATGGAGGAAATGTAATATGGCTAAGCAGTTAAGTTTTTCAGAAGACGCAAGAAAGTCCCTTCTTAAGGGCGTGGAAGCGGTTGCCAATGCGGTAAAGGTAACGATGGGACCGAGGGGAAGAAATGTTGTAATAGACAAAAAATTTGGAGCTCCGACTGTTACTAACGACGGTGTAACGGTGGCGAAGGAAATTGAACTTCCTGAACCCTTTGAAAATATGGGCGCGCAGTTACTAAAAGAAGTTGCATCAAAAACTTCCGATGTAGCGGGTGACGGCACAACTACAGCGACAGTACTTGCCTACGCAATTTTCAGGGAAGGTTTAAAGAATGTAACCGCAGGCGCAAACCCGATAGCAATTAAAAGAGGGCTTGACAGGGGCGTCGAAGCAGTTGTTGCCGAACTTAAAAAATTCAGCAAAGACGTAAAAGATAAAAAAGAAATAGCGCAGGTTGGCGCGGTTTCCGCTCACAATGACCAGAAAGTCGGCGATCTTATAGCAGACGCAATGGACAAAGTCGGAAAAGACGGTGTCATAACGATTGAAGAAGCAAAAGGCACGGAGACCACAGTAGACCTGGTCGAAGGTATGCAGTTTGATCAAGGCTACCTCTCTCCTTACTTTGTAACCAATGCGGACAGAATGGAAGCCGTTCTCGAAGATCCGTATATTTTAATTCATGAGAAAAAAATATCCGCAATGAAAGATCTTCTTCCTATACTTGAAAAGGTCGTGCAGAAAGGCAAACCGCTTATCATAATCGCCGAAGAAGTTGAAGGCGAAGCGCTTGCGACTATAGTAGTCAATAAGATCAGAGGCACTTTAGCAATATGCGCTGTAAAAGCCCCGGGCTTTGGAGACAGAAGAAAAGCAATGCTTGAGGATATAGCGATACTTACCGGCGGCAAAATGATTGCCGAAGAGCTCGGTGTAAAGCTGGAAAGTATTGATATTGCCGATCTTGGCAGAGCAAAAAGAGTCTCGATTGATAAAGATAACACTACGATAATTGAAGGTGCCGGAAATAAGAAAGATATTCAAGGCAGGATCAGCCAGATAAGAAATCAGATAGGTGAAACCAAGAGCGATTATGACAAAGAAAAACTTCAGGAACGTCTTGCCAAGATTGCGGGTGGTGTTGCGGTAATCAATGTGGGCGCTGCGACTGAACCTGAAATGAAAGCAAGAAAATCGATATTTGAAGATGCTCTTCATGCGACTCGCGCGGCGGTGGAAGAAGGTATTGTTCCCGGCGGCGGTGTTGCGCTCCTTCGTGCTCTTAAAGCTCTGGATTCCATAAAGCTTAAAGAAGATGAAATGGTGGGCGTTAATATATTAAGAAGGGCGCTTGAAGAACCGGTAAGACAGATCGTATACAATGCCGGAGAAGAACCGTCTGTAGTAGTAGACAAGATCAAGAAAGAAAAAGATGTCAATTACGGTTTTAATGCTTTGACCGGTGAATATGAAGATCTGGTCAAGGGCGGGATTATTGATCCGACAAAAGTCACAAGGACTGCTCTTCAGAACGCAGCAAGCGTTGTGGGACTTCTTCTGACGACTGAAACACTCATTACCGATATTCCGGAAGAAAAAAGTGAAGCACCGATGCCGGGCGGCGGTGGTATGGGCGGAATGGGTGGCATGGGCGGAGGAATGTACTAAAATAATTAGGCTTGGGGCAAGTTTTAATTCAAAGCTTGCCCTAAAGTTCTAGAGGCGGATAAAAATATGGCTAAAATAATAGGAATAGATTTAGGTACGAGTAACTCGGCAGCAGCCGCAATGATAGGCGGAAAACCTACGATTATTCCTTCTGCGGAAGGCACTTCCATAGGAGGAAAAGCATTCCCTTCTTATGTGGCTTTTACGAAAGACGGGCAGAAACTCGTAGGAGAACCGGCAAGACGTCAGGCGGTCTCCAATACTGAAGGTACTGTGATTGCCATCAAAAGAAAGATGGGTTCAGATTACAAAGTAAAAATTTACGGCAAGGAATATACGCCCCAGCAAATTTCGGCTTATATTCTTCAAAAAATTAAAGCAGATGCAGAAGCGTTTTTAGGCGAGAAAGTAGAAAAAGCAGTCATTACCGTTCCGGCGTATTTTAACGACAACCAGAGACAGGCAACAAAAGACGCGGGTACTATCGCAGGTCTGGAAGTGGTCAGGATAATAAATGAGCCGACGGCGGCTTGTCTTTCCTACGGGCTTGACAAAGCAGGAAAAGAACAAAAGATCCTGGTGTTTGACCTTGGCGGCGGAACATTAGATGTCACGATTATGCATATGGCGGAAGGCGTCTTTGAAGTAATTTCCACTAGCGGCGACACGCTGCTTGGCGGTACCGACATGGACAATTCTATCATCGACTATATAGCCGGTGAATTTCAGAGAGTAGAAGGTATTGATTTAAAGAAAGACAAGATGGCAGTACAGCGCCTTCGCGAGGCGGCGGAGAAAGCAAAGATAGAGCTCTCCACAACCCTTGAGACGGATGTTAATCTGCCGTTTATTTCTGCGAATGCTTCAGGTCCGAAACATCTGGTCATGAAAATGACCAGGGCAAAGCTTGAAGACCTGGTGCGTCCGACTATCGATCGCTGCAGAAAGCCGGTAGAGCAGGCGCTTTCAGACGGAAAGCTGACTGCTAAAGATATAAATAAAGTAATTATGGTCGGCGGTCCTACCAGAATGCCGATCGTTCAGAAGTTTGTGGAAGAAGTAATAGGTAAAGTGGTTGAGCGCGGAGTGGATCCGATGGAGTGTGTAGCTATGGGCGCCGGAGTTCAGGGTGCAGTCCTTACCGGAGACATTAAAGATGTGCTTCTTCTGGATGTAACTCCGTTATCTCTCGGTATTGAAACTCTGGGCGGAGTATTTACAAAGCTTATAGAAAGGAATACAACGATACCCACGAAAAAGAGTCAGATATTTTCTACTGCGGCGGACAATCAGCCGAGTGTAGAGATACATGTACTTCAGGGTGAACGAGCAATGTCGGCGGATAATACAACGCTCGGGCGTTTTCAGCTTGTAGGTATTGCTCCGGCTCCGAGAGGTATGCCTCAGATTGAGGTGGCGTTTGATATAGATGCAAACGGCATCATTCATGTCTCGGCAAAAGATCTTGGTACCGGCAAAGAGCAGTCTATGAAGATAACCGCGCCGACCAAACTTTCAAAAGAAGAAATAGAAAAAATGGTAAAGCAGGCGGAACAGTTCGCAACGGATGATAAGAAGAAGGCGGAAGAGATACAGGTAAAGAATGAAGCTGACTCTTTGATTTATCAGACGGAGAAAACGTTTGCGGAACATGCGGCAAAAGTGGATGAAGCCACGAAAACCGCTATTACCGACGCGATCGCTGAGCTTAAGAAAAAAGTGGAAGCGAATGATACGGAAGGCATAAAAGCCGGGCTGGAAAATTTAAAGAAGGTCTCCCAGAAACTTGGTGAAGCCATCTACCAGCAGGCGCAGCAACAGCAACAGCAGGGAGCGCCCGGTGCGGGACCGCAGGATCCAAATGCAGGAGCGGGAGCCGACGCCGGAAAAAAGAAAGAAGGCGACAACGTAGTGGATGCCGACTTTAAGGTCGAAGACGAGAAGAAGTAAACTTCTTCTGATGACACATCCGCCAATAATATAGGGCGGATCTTTAGAAGAGATTTAAAAGAGATGACACAGATTGTAAGATTGTAGATCAAAAAGAGCGCTTTGGGGGTAAAATCTCAAAGCGCTTTTGTTTTAAGTGATTTGACTGCTGATAAGTGCTTATAAAATAATGCAATTGAAGCGGCGCTGCAATTTGTTTAACTAAAAAATCAAATCCCAAAAACGAAGTAGAACGATTCGAATTAGAACTTAATAAAGCCTCTAGTTTATTGTATAATCAGTGAAATCCAGTAGTTTTGTAGTCTCTTCGAAAGATCCGCCCTATATCATTGGCGGAAGCGGAATCGAACCCGAAATCCTTCTGAACTTTAATATTATGTAAGTCAATAACGACATGCTTTCTCTTCGGATTTCGGGTCAAAGTAAGTAATTGAATCAAATGTCAAGTTCTGGTAAAATCCTTTTATGATACGTGTTTGTAAAAAAGAAGAATATGTTACACTTGTCGAGATTCTCCGCGATTCTTTCGCTATAGGGTCCATTGATAAACGTATAGAAGATAAATTCGGGAAAATTATCGGGTTTGACTGGTGGGAACGGAAAGCGGTTGATATTATGAGAGATGTTGAAAATTATCCTTCAGGTGCGTATGTAATGGACCTTGAAGGAAAAATAACCGGGTTTATAATTACCTCCATGGAAAAAAGATTTTCAGTGGGAAAGGTTCATGCTCTGGCAATTCACCCTGAGCATCAGGGAGCCGGATTTGGCACCCGGTTATTAAAACATGCGCTTAAAGTTTTTAAAACGAACGGTATGAAACTTGCCCGAATAGAAGTACTTGAAGATAATCCTAATGCCTATCAACTTTATAAAAAACTCGGATTTGACGAAGCCGCCAAACAGGTTCATCTGGTAATGGAGCTGGAGAATAAAGACCGTTAGAGGCGCGGATGCTCAGATGCGCAGAGGCTCGGTAAGAGCGAAAGAGAATTGAGGACTGAGGCCAGAAGCCGGATGACAAAAGGCCGAAGAAGCTGAGGCTCAGAGAGTAAAAAAGTATATAATGCTACCTTTAAAAATAACTTTACAAACTTTAAAAACCTTATAAACTTTATGAACTAACTACACGGAGTGTTAAAATGCAAACTGCAATAATTAACGGAAAAATAGTAACTCCAGCCGGGATTAAGAAAGGTTCTTTACTTATTGATAACGGGAAAATATCTAAAATAGTTTCGGGTAAGCTGAAAGCTGACTACATAGAAGATGCAAAAGGAGCTTATGTACTCCCGGGGTTTTTTGATACGCATATTCACGGGGGAGGGGGGTATGATTCTTCTAGCGGGCGGTTTGATATTAAGAAAAAGGCATTTATAAGAAATGAAGAGAATTATGCGAAAGGGATAGAAACAATATTAAAAACACATGCAAAACATGGAACAACTTCCATGATATTAAGCACCGGAACAAACAGCGAAGAAAACATCAGTAAATATTTGAAATATGCCGGTCTTTACGTTAATACTTATGCCGGAGGGGCAAAGCTTCTTGGTGCTGATATAGAAGGTGTATTTATTAAAGATCCTCTGTATGCCGGCGCACAAAGCTTGAAATATTTAAAAGAACCTGATGTTAGACTTTTTGACCGTCTCATGAAAATCTCCGGAGGAACAATTAAACGGGTGCTTGTAGCTCCGGAATGGGGATCTTCTGCAATAAAACTAATAAAGCATCTTGTAAAGAACAATGTTGTTGCCGGTGTCGGACACAGCGGGGCTTCCTATGAAGAGTTCATGCTCGCTTATGAGGCCGGTGTAAAAGTTCTCATTCATTTTGGAAACGGTCCGATGAGCCAAAATTTTAAGGGCGGCGGTATCCTTGATGCCGCTTTTTTCCTGAGGAATAAAATTTATATAGAAATTATCTGTGATTATTACCATGTAAACCCGAGGTGGATCGTAGCCTTTCTTAAAAACTTTAATTCCGGGGTAATAGGGGTTACGGATGCGATGTTTCCGGCCGGCAGTGCCTGCGGTATTAAAGAATTTGAAATGGGCGGAAAAATCTGCGAAGTCGGAAAAGATGTTCTCAGGCTAAAAGGATCCATTAGCACGCTCTTTGGAAGCGTGTTGACAACGGATAAAGCTTTTCAGAATTTTCTTAATATTTATATGAAAAATATTTCCGGCTATTTGACGGGCTCGCTTTTTGAAAAGCCTGCTTCACTCGAAAAATCAATATTGGAAGTTAGTAAGCTTTTGTCTTTAAATCCCGCCAGATTGTACGGTTTTGATAAAGAGCTGGGTACTTTAGAAAAAGGAAAAAGCGCGGATATCGTTGTCATGGACATCAAAAAACCCGGTGTAGATTTTAAATGTACGGTAAAGAAAGTATTTGTTGAAGGGGAAGAGGTTAACTGATTTTTCATTTCCCTTTTCTGATTCAGAATCTCTGCCTTCCTTAGTGAATATCGGGTCTTGAAATACAGCTATTTTTACTGTAAAATAGGGCTAAATTGTTAAAATTACAAAAAACCCGTATATAGCGGGCAAATTGGAGGATAATATGCAGTTAGCAAAAAGAATGAGCAGGCTTGGGACAGAGACAGCATTTGAAGTTGCGGCATTAGTCGGGAAATTAAGATTAGAAGGTAAGGATATCATTACCTTTGGACTTGGGGAACCGGATTTTGATACACCTATGAATATTAAGCAGGCTTGTATTAAGGCTCTTAACAATAATCAGACACATTATACGACGAGCAACGGTATACTGCCTCTCCGGCAGGCGATAGCTAAGATTTCCGGGGAGTTTCGCGGTATGGAATACGATGCTGATGAAGTAGTAGTCTCCCCGGGCGCAAAACCTATACTTTTTAACGCTATAATGGCGCTTGTTGACGAAGGAGATGAGGTTATATATCCGAATCCGGGTTATCCTATATATGAATCAGTGGCTAACTTTGTAGGGGCAAAATCAATTGCTCTTCCGCTATGGGAGAAGAACGGGTTTTCCTTTGATGTGAATGTTTTAAAGAAATTGGTAAATAAAAAAACAAAAATGATAGTGCTTAACTCACCGCAGAATCCGACAGGCGGAGTGCTTTCCAAAAATGATCTTGAGGAAATAGCGAAGCTTGCTAGAGAATATAACATTTGGATACTCACCGATGAAGTCTACGGCAAGATCCTGTATGATGACAAATTTGTCTCCATAGCCTCTCTTCCGGGAATGAAAGAAAGGACCATAGTGGTGGATGGTTTCTCCAAAACCTACGCTATGACCGGCTGGCGTCTTGGTTATGGCCTTATGCCTAAAGAACTCGCCCCGCTTATAGCAAAGCTGGAGACCAATGCTAACTCCTGCACCAACGCCTTTGTACAGCATGCCGGTGTGGAAGCGCTTCTTGGTGACCAGGGCGAAGCGGCTAAAATGGTGGTGGAATTCAAAAAGAGACGCGATCTTATCGTAAAACTTCTGAACGATATAAAAGGTTTTAAATGCCAGATGCCCAAAGGAGCTTTCTACGCATTCCCGAATGTTACCGAGGCCTGTAAAAATCTCGGTTTGAAGGACTCAAAAGCTCTTCAGGCGTTCCTTCTGGATAAAGCCGGAGTTGCCGTGCTTGCGCGTACATATTTTGGCCCGAAGAATGAAGGTGAAACCGACGAGTATATCCGCCTTTCTTATGTCAGCAGTCTTGACAATATTAATAATGGCGTTGCAAGGATGAAGAAAGCGATAGAACAAAAATAGAATACGTTAGAACGTTACACGTTATCACGTTGCTCACGTAATATATTTAAACTGTAAACTGTACACTGTCCTCCAAAATAAAGTTTTGGAGAGATCTCGTCTCGCTTACAGCGGACGGATAAATTATTATTTTGTGAGGGTTAATTTGAAAATACTTAACATCATGTCCCGGTCGGTTATTACTGCGCCGGTAAATATATCAATACAAGAGATCTGCCGTCTTATGGAAAAGAATAAGATCGGCTCCGTTGTTATTGTTAAAGATAAAACGGTGCTCGGGATCATCACGGAAAGAGATATCGTGAGTTTCATCGGCCAGTACGGGTGTAATTTGCTTGGGCAAAAAAAAGCGGCGGATATAATGATTGCGCCTGTTTTTACCATGTCTCCCAAGATGGAAACCCGCGATGCGATGCAGTTTATGGCGGCAAAGCGGATAAGGCGCCTTCCGATAATAGAAAATAAACGGCTGGTCGGCATTATTACTTATGGAGATATAATAAGGGAAGTACAAAAAGACCTGGCGGAAGCCCAGTTAAAAACACAGCAGCTTAAGCTGGAAGTTTCCAGAGACGGGCTTACTCATGTTTTTACGCAAAAGTATTTTAAAACCTTCCTGGACCGTGAAGTGGAAAGAGTTAAAAAGTACAGCGGACTTCTTGCGCTTTTAATGGTGGACGTGGATCACTTTAAAAAAATTAACGATACTTTCGGCCACGATGCAGGGGATTATATCCTGGTAAAAGTTTCTGAACTTATCAGGAAAAACACAAGAAAGATCAATGTTATCGGACGTTACGGCGGGGATGAGTTTTCCATAATAGCCCCCATTTCCGATGTTGAAAGCGCAAAGAGGCTGGGAGACCGCCTGAGGCAGTTTGTTGCGCAGACTAAGTTCCATTATCAGGGACAGATCATCAGGGTTACGCTCTCTATCGGCGTGGCCGGCTGGGATAAATCCATTATTGACGGCAGGGGCCTTATTGTAAAAGCGGATAAAGCGCTGTATAAGTCTAAACATGCCGGCAGAAATGCGGTAAGTGTTGCCTGATTGGTCATGAAAAAAGAAAAAAAATGGAGTTTTAAGAAGGAAGTAATAAGAAAGTCCATCCACCTTTTTTCGGTAATTTTCCTCATTGCCTATGTCCTTGTCTCAAAAGAGGTCAATCATAAAGTTGCCCTGCTCTTTCTTTCCTTCATGTTGATAATTCTTTTCGAGCTTGAGTATGCAAGAGTAGAGGTGGGCGCAAAAATTCCGTTCCTTAGAAAACTCTGGGAGTACAGAAGAGACAAAGAAAAACATCATATGGGCGCGGAAATATACTTTTTGCTCGGGTCTATTATTTCCCTGGCTATTTTTGATCTTCGTATTGCTGCAGCCGGTATTCTTATGGTCACTTTTGGAGACTTGACAGCTGCGTTAGTAGGGACCAAATTTGGAAAGACTCCCCTTCCTTATATAAAAGGAAAAGCATGGGAAGGATTTTTAGCGGAATTAGCCGTTGATTTTTTGATAGGTTTTATGGTTCTACGTCTGCCGGTTAACGGGAGAATGTGGTGGGACACTTGTTGGTGGCTTCCCGCGGGAGACCCTATGTGGCTTATTATTGCTGTCATGGCAGTCACCGCCACGGTTGTAGAAACGGCAGTGAAAAAGCTGGATGATAATCTTTTAGTCCCGGTAATTGCGGGATTTAACGGGGAAATAATACTGCTGCTTTTAAGGGGCTATTTCTAAGAAAGTACTAATGACTAGTGACTAATGACTATTTAATGAATGCGGCAAAGTGCCGCCGCAATATTTTAAAAATATCAATATTATGAAGGCGGAAGTTTTCTCTCCGCCAACAATAAATAGTCAATAGTCATTATTTATAAGGAGTTATTATGTCCACAAATCTCGTAGGTCTTGGCATTGATATTCACAAACTAAAACACGGTAGAAATCTTATTCTCGGCGGAGTGCATATTCCGTTTCATCTCGGACTGGACGGGCATTCCGATGCGGATATTTTATGTCACGCAATAATTGATGCTTTGCTTGGCGCGGCGGATGAAGGTGATATTGGTCTCATATTCGGCGTGGACCGGCCGGAAAATAAAGACGCTTCCAGTTTGATTCTATTACAGCATGTCGGAAACAAATTAAAAAAAGATTATAAAATTATAAATATTGATACTGTAATAATGACAGAGCAGCCAAAGCTTTCCCAGTACATTGGGGAAATGAAAGAAAATATAGCTAAAATGCTTTCTATTGAACCGGAACAAGTCTCTATAAAAGCCACCACTGCCAAAGGGCTCGGAGATATCGGCACCCAAAAAGCGATGCAAGCCCACGCAATAGTAAATCTAACCAGAAAAAGAAAATGGATGTTTAAGAAATGAAGAAATGCTTTTTTTGCAAAGCTATCGTAAAATATAAGAAGAAAGTACCCTGTCCGATAATTGCAGAATTAAAAGAGTCCTACGTAATTTTGGCAGAAGGGCAGTATTTTAAAGGATATTGTATTCTCTTTACAAAAAGTCACAAAGAACATACACATAAACTCCCGATGAAGGTTCAAAAATGTTTGTACGAAGATATGATGCGGGTGACGGCTGCAATAGACAAAGCCTTCAAACCTGAAAGGTTTAACTATGAGAACCTCGGCAACATCACGCATCATATCCACTGGCACGTAATACCGAGATATAAGAATGATAAATACAAAAAACTCCCCATTTGGCAGATTCCGGAAAAAGTAAGAAAAGGAAAGCTGACGGAGAAACAAGTTGAAGATATAAAGAAGAAACTAAAGAAGATTTTAAAAGGATAAACCAATGACAAACAGAGTACGTTTTGCTCCGTCTCCGACGGGGTACATGCATATAGGGAATGCCAGGACGGCGCTTTTTAATTATCTTTTTGCTAAAAAGACCGAAGGGGTGTTTATTCTCAGGATAGAGGATACTGATCAGGAGAGGTCTACGCCTGAAGCGGTGAAAGTCATAGTCGAGTCGCTCAAGTGGCTGGGGTTGGATTGGGATGAAGGATATTTTGGAATTGATAACGAAAAAGGGGAGTTTGGGCCGTATACCCAGATGAAGCGGCTTTCTATATATAATGAGTATTTAGACAAGCTTTTAAAGGAGAAAAAGGCTTATTATTGCTTCTGTTCTCCTGAAGAAGTGGAAGTTGAGAGACAAAAGTCCGTTAAGGCGGGTATGCCTTATAAATACAGCGGGAAATGTACAAAACTTTCAGAACAGGAAATACAGGCAAAACTTGCGAAGAAAGAAAGGTTTGTTGTAAGGTTTAAAGTAGCTGAAAATGTTATCGTAAAGTTTGATGACCTGGTAAGAGGGCCTGTGGAGTTTAACACGAAAGAGATAGGGGATTTTGTTATTGCCCGTTCGGACGGAGTACCTATATATAACTTTGCTGTCGTTATTGATGATAATCTTATGAAAATCACGCATGTTATCAGAGGTGAAGACCATCTTTCAAATACACCCCGCCAGGTATTGCTCTATGAGGCTTTTGGATTTCCGTTGCCGGAGTTTGCGCATCTTTCCATGATCCTCGGCGCTGACAGGAGCAAGCTTTCAAAAAGGCACGGGGAAACATCTCTTCTTGCTTACCGCGACAAAGGATTTTTGCCTGAAGCAATGTTTAACTACATGTCCCTTCTTGGTTGGTATCCGAAAGACGGCGTGGAGATAAAAACAAAAGAAGAGATATTTAAGAGTTTTGATATTAAAGATGTCGGACATTCCGGTTCTATTTTTGACGAGAAGAAACTTGTCTGGATGAACCACGAATATATTATGAAACTGCCGGAAGAAGTTTACCTGAAACATGCTCTCCCGTATCTTGCAAAGATCGAGAAGAGCGAAGAGTGGAAGAAAGATGTTCTCCTTAAAATAAAGACGGGTGTTAAATCCTTTAATATGATCCCCGAGCTTGCTTCCGTTTTTACTGAAGCAAAAGCCGTTGATCAGGTTGCCGTAAACGTTTGGAGCGGAATAAATAATGCCGCTGCGACTATTAATGCCTTCATTGAAGTTTTGAAAGCAACGGAGATAACCAAGGAAAACTGTAAAGCGCTCATTGCCGAAGCCGGAAAAAAAGCAGGAGTAAAAGGCAAAGACCTGTTTATGCCCATCCGTATCGCCATTACCGGCGCAGAACACGGTGAAGAGCTTGCAAATGTCCTCCCCGCCCTGGGCTCAGCAGAATGCATTAAGAGAATGGAGGCCAATCTTAAAATATTTTAAGATTGTGAATTACTAAGATTTAAGCACTAAATTTTAAGCAGAGCTTTTCTCGATTAGAAATATATATAGATGAAAACATTCGTTTCCATAGCGAGATAAACAAAATCATTGAAACATATTGTCAACAAAAAAATAAATATCTTACAACGGTTTAGTTTAGTGATTAGAATTTAAGTCTTAGTGATTGTTTAGAATTTAGTGCTTAAATCTTAGTTATTGGAGTTAATATGACACTGCTTGAATCCATCATTCTCGGAATAGTTCAGGGTCTCACAGAGTTTCTCCCTGTGAGCTCCTCGGGGCATCTTGTTGTGATACAAAGTTTATTTAAGAACTTCTCCCAGCCGGGAATACTGTTTGATGTGACGCTTCACCTGGGTACGGCCCTTGCGGTTGTGATATATTTTAGAAAACGGATAGTTGAGATATTTAAAAATATAAAACTGCTGATGCTGGTCCTTACTGCCACAGCGGTAACCGGTGTCATAGGTGTTGCATTTAAAGATGTTTTTGAAAAAATGTTCACCGATGTAAAACTAGTCGGAGCGGCGCTTATTGGCACTGCAATAATATTATTATTTGCAGGAAGGGTAAAAACCGGCAATAAAACAGAAAAAGAAATGACCTGGCTTAATGCTTTATTTGTCGGGCTTATCCAGGGTATCGCGATAATCCCGGGAATTTCCAGATCCGGTTCCACTATATCAGCAGGTCTATTTGCAAAGCTTGACAGGAAGTTTGCGGCTGAGTTCTCCTTTCTCCTTTCCATTCCTGCTGTTTTGGGAGCCGCAGTAATAGAAACAAGGCATCTAACAAAAGCAGATATGGTCAATATTGATATATCCGTCTACCTGACAGGCCTTTTAGTTGCCGCGATAACCGGCTTCTTCTGCACAAAGCTCCTCGTAAATATCATCCAAAAACAAAAACTCCATTATTTTTCCATATATTTGCTTATAATGGGAACTATTGTATTGATGGTTCTATAAAATATGAACATCCCTCAGGCTTATGTGGATGTGCCAAAAGCCGAAAATATTTATAGTAACAATATATATTGTAGTTGCTCGATTAATCGAGCGCCTGATAAATCAGGCAACTACAGTTTGCGCTTGCTTTATTTATAAAATTATAAAATTGTATTGACAAAAAATATTATGTTGGCTAGAATACAAGCGTAGTTGTTTTGCGGTGTAGGGAAGCCGGTGTGAATCCGGCGCACTCCCGGTGCTGTAAGAAGGAACGAAATTCCAGAGCCACTGTCTCGCCTCCGGCGGACGGGAAGGCGGAAGAGTAGGTTGGACCTTCGAGCCAGAAAACCTTACCGTAAAATGAATCACCGTCTCCTTCGAGGAACAAAGGATAAACGGTTTTTTAATTAGCGGGCCAAGTTAGAACGGGTGCACCTCGCTTGTATGTGAAAATACAAGCAGGTGCATTTTTATTTGGGGCTCTGTCATTGCGAGGAGGAGTTTTTACGACGAAGCAATCTATAAAAAAACGAGATTGCTTCAACCAAAAGGCAGGTTTCGCAATGACAAAATTATTTTAAGAAAGGAAAATTGACTCAATGAAGATTGGTATCGCTATCTGGAACATACGAAAAAAGTCCATTATTAATACAATTGACCATTTAGCCGGAATGGGATTTACGTCCATTAGTTTTTTAGGTAGTTCCTTTGAAGATGCAAGTGAAAAAGCCGTTGCGGAGGCGATAAAGAAAAATAAATTAGTTGTTACTTTTCATCTGGCGTTCTTCTCCATGAAAAAAAAAAGGTTTTTAAAAGATCTGAAAACCAGACTGGATAACATTAAAGGTTTTATAAAAAGAAACAAAATGGAAAAACATGTTTTAAATATCTGTTTTGACCCTGCTTTTGATGAAGTTGGGGAAAGGCATGATGTGGTTTATAATGCGAATAATACGATAAAGGCGCTCAAATTTACTCTAAAGAATATCTCAAGAGTTAAAGTAGGTATTGAAAACTGGACAGTTAATTCAAAGATCTCTGATTTTCAAAAAATAAGTAAAGCGATAAAGTCAAAGCGGCTCGGGATTCTTTTAGACCTCGGGCATATGAATATTGCGGTAAAAAAAGGACTTATTGATAAAGAAAATATTTCCGAGTATATCAACTCGCTGCCGCTTTCCGTTGTCGAGCTGCATGTCCATGACAACAACGGCGAAGAAGATTCGCACCTCCCTTTAGGGAGAGGAAATATGGATTATGCTGAGGTTTTTAAAATATTGAAAGATTCAAAGAAGCTTGCGAAAGGCTGCGTGGCCACACTTGAACTTAAACCGCACATGAAGGATATCGCAATAACGGAAAAACAAAGACGGAGAGAAGTGCAGAAAACACGAGAGATAACAAAAAAACTATTGGAGCAATATATTTGATGATTTGTAGTTGCAATCTCTTCGAGAGATCCGCCCTATATAACTGGCGGAAGTGGAATCGTTTTCAAAAGGTAAAATGAAAAATAGATTTAAAACTTACATACTGCTTGGAATAATACTTTTAATTTCGAGTGTTTTCCTTGGGATATTTATAGGCGGTGTTTTTATTGAGCCGGGTGCGGCAATTAAGATAATGCTTTCTAAAATACCGGCAGTCAGCGGGTATATTCCTGTTACCTGGGATGAAACTATCTCTGATATACTTTTTAAAGTCAGGATACCCAGGGTTTTGCTGGCTCTTTTAGTCGGTGCTTCACTTTCGGTCTCAGGCGCGGTATTTCAGGGTCTTCTTAAAAATCCGCTTGCGGATCCTTATCTTCTAGGGGTTTCAAGCGGTGCGGCGCTTGGAGCTGCTATTATAATACTTTCAAGTTTGCCGTTTTTCTTCTTTGGAGTTCCTGTAGTCCCTTTTGCCGCGTTTGCAGGTGCGCTTTTATCAATGTTCTTAGTGTATGGTCTGGCCCGGAATAAAGGGAAGATCTCTTTACACACATTACTTCTTTCAGGGGTTATTATTAACTTTTCTTTTTCTGCTCTTATAATGCTTATTATCACAGTTTCAAATAAAGGACTTGCAGAAGTGGTGGTTTGGATGATGGGTACTTTAAATAATACGAACTATGATCTGCTTCCTTATATTACCCCGGTCGCCTTGCTTTTAATGTTTGTCATCTACATGTTCAGCAATGATCTGAATATTATTGCTGTTGGAGAAGAAACTGCGGTTTTTCTTGGAGTAAAAACCGAAAAAGTAAAAAAAATGCTCTTTGTTCTGACTTCTATGCTCACGGCTCTTGCCGTATCCGTAAGCGGCCTGATTGGTTTTGTAGGTCTGATAATTCCTCATATAGCAAGGATGATCGTCGGGCCGGATCACCGTATTCTTATACCGGTCTCTGCACTCCTCGGTGGAATATTTTTAATTCTCTCGGATACGCTTTGCAGGAGCGTAATAGCACCGTCAGAAATACCTACAGGAGTGGTTACCGCGATCTTAGGCGGTCCGTTATTTTTGTATCTTTTAAAGAGGAAAAAGTGAAAATACTTGAAGCAAAAAACATAACGTTCGGCTACGGGGAAAAGCAGGTGTTGAATAATATCAATCTCTCTGTTGAAGAAGCTGATTTTATCGGGATAATAGGGCCTAACGGTTCGGGTAAAACAACACTTCTTAAAATGCTTTGCAGAGGGTTAAAACCCGGAGCAGGGAATGTGTTTTTCAAAGGTCAGGATATATTTAAACTGGATACCGGGTTTGTTGCCAAAAATATTGCTATGGTCCCGCAGGATGAAACAATTATATTTCCGTTTACGGTATTTGAAATTGTGATGATGGGGCGCTCTCCGTACATTAAAAGGTTTTCCTGGGAAGGGAAAGAGGATGTTGATATTGTTAATTCCGCGATGAAGCTTGCGGATATTTCACGCTTTAAAGACAGGAACATTGATGAATTAAGCAGCGGGGAAAGGCAGAGGGTTTTTATTGCCCGCGCCTTAGCGCAAATGCCGAAAGTCCTTTTACTGGATGAACCGACAAGTCATCTGGATATCAATCATCAGTATGATATTCTTGAACTTGTAAAAAAGTTGAATGAAAATGTAAAAATAACGGTAATTATGATTTCTCATGATATTAATCTTGCTTCGAAATACTGCAAAAAGCTGGTACTTTTAAAAAAGGGGAGGATCTATACGGAAGGAACGGCAAAAAAAGTAGTTACGAGAAAAATAATAAAAGATGTCTATGGCGTTAACGTAAATCTGATAAAGGGGAATGTGTTGCTATGAAATTAAAAAAGGGGCTGGTTCAAATATATACTGGGGAAGGGAAAGGAAAAACCACTGCGGCTTTCGGTCTGGCGCTTAGGGCGGCCGGGAATGGTTTTAAGATCGCAATCTTTCAATTCTTAAAAGCAAACGGAAATAAAACCGGAGAGCTTGTGCTTTCTAAGAAATTTAAGAATGTTAAAATATTCAGAAATGACCAAACGCATCCGATGTTCGATAAAAATATTTCTTTGACAGAACTTAAAATGAATGCGGAACTTCTGTTCGATGCAGCAATAGATGCAAGTCAGAACGGGAAATACGATCTGGTTATCCTGGATGAAATAAGTAATTGTGTTTTTGGAGGATTAATAAGCGAAAAAGAGCTGTTGAATTTAATAAAAAACAAATCAAAAACAACGGAACTGGTTTTGACCGGAAGAAATGCCTCAAAAATAATAATAAAAACCGCCGATATGGTAACAGAAATGAAAGCAATAAAGCACCCGTATGATAAAGGGGTGTCGGCAAGGAAAGGAATAGAGTACTAAAAAAAAATTACGATTGACGAATGACAATTGACAATTTTATGAATGCGGGAAAAGCTCCCGCAATATTTAATAAATATGTATATAACACCATATATTGTAGTTTGTAATTCGTACTTTGTAATTATTTTAAAGGAGTATAAATGAAAATAGGTAAACATGAACTAAAGATATCCGGTACAGACAAGAACCTGCTGTCAGCTACGCAAAAACGGTTGGATTTTCTTACAAAACCTCTCAGTAGTCTGGGGCGGCTTGAGGAGATTGCGAAAACAGTTGTAGCTATAAGCGGAAAGAAGAATCCGGTATTAAATAATAAAGTTATATTTACTATGGCAGGAGATCATGGGATTGCGAGGGAAGGAGTGTCAGCCTATCCTATGGAAGTAACCCCGCAAATGGTGCTTAACTTTTTAAACGGCGGGGCGGGAATAAATGTTATTGCCAGGCATGTTGGAGCGAAGGTTATCATTGTAGATATGGGTGTTAATTATGATTTTAAAGGAATAAAAGGGTTGGTTGATAAGAAAATCGGTATGGGAACAAAAAGTTTTACGTCAGGTCCTGCGATGACTAGGGAAGACGCTCTTAAAAGTATAGAAGCAGGTATTGATGTTGTCTTTATAGAGAAAGAATTGGATATTATCGGTACTGGGGATATGGGAATTGGAAATACCTCCCCTAGCGCGGCGATTACTTCCATATATACGGGGAAAGCAGTGAAAGAAGTGACAGGCCGGGGAACAGGAATTGATGATAAAGGTTTGGCAAATAAGATAGCGCTGATCGAAAAGGGAATAGCGGTTAATAAGCCGGACCGTAGGGATGCGATAGATGTTCTTTCTAAGGTCGGGGGATTTGAAATAGGCGGGCTTGCAGGAGTGATACTCGGCGGAGCCATGAGAAAAGTACCGGTGGTGATTGACGGCTTTATTTCAACAGCGGCCGCACTTATCGCAGTGGGTATAGAACCGAAAGCCGGTGAATATATAATTGCCTCTCATAATTCCGTAGAAAACGGACATAAATTTGCTCTGGAGCATTTAAAGCTTAAGCCGATATTAAACCTTGAGCTCCGGCTCGGAGAAGGTACCGGCGCGGCGCTTTCTATGAGTATTATTGAAGCGGCGGTGAAGATCCTGAATGAAATGGCAACGTTTGAAAGTGCAGGAGTGAGTAATAAATAGAATGACTAAGTACTAATGACTAGTGACTATTTTAGGATGGCGGAAAAAAGCTTTCCGCCTACATAAATATATTGTTTTATTAAATGCTACGGCGGTACTTTGCCGTATTCATTAAATTGTCATTAGTCAATAGTCATTAGTAATTTCATGGCAGTACAGGAGCTTTTGCATGGAAACAAAGAGTATGCCCCAAGTAAGTAGCTTAACCTTCATCACCGGTGGTGCGCGGAGCGGGAAATCTTCTTTTGCGGAGGAATTGGCTGTAAAGAGTGCAAAAGACAGGGTGTATATTGCTACCATGCAAGGGTTGGATGAGGAGATGAAAAAAAGGATAAAGAGGCATAAAAAACAGCGGGGGGAAGGCTGGTGCACTGTGGAAGAACCTCTTGATCTTTTAAAGTCTGTAAAAAGCGGGGATAAAAAAAACAGGGTTATTCTTATTGATTGTCTGACTCTCTGGGTGTCGAATAGGATGATGAAAGGGGAAAAAGAAAAAGAGATATTGACGTCGGCGGAAGAAATTGCAAAGTATTGCGCCGGTGCAAAAGCGGAAGTTATCGCAGTCTCAAATGAAGTAGGTATGGGACTGGTCCCGGATAATAAGCTGGGCCGGGATTTCAGGGATATTCAGGGCCGGGTTAACCGTATTTTTGCAGAACGTGCAGCAAAGGTGTTTTTTCTGGTATCAGGGATCCCTCTGGAGGTAAAGAAGTGAAAAGTTTTCTTATTGCTTTACAGTTCCTGACAAATATTCCGTTTAAAATAAAAAATATAAAACAAAATGAACTCCCGGGATCGGTTACCTATTATCCTCTTGTCGGACTTATAATAGGAGCTTTGCTGGCCTTATCATATTTTGTTTTCAGCAAAATATTTGTATTTTTGCTTCCTTCGGTCCTTGTTATCGGTGTATATCTGCTTTTAACCGGAGCCCTGCACCTTGACGGGTTTACGGATACGGTAGACGGTTTATACGGCGGAAGAACAAAAAAAGATATTTTCAGGATAATGGAAGACAGCGCAACCGGCGCAAAAGGGGCAGCCTGGGCAGCCTTTATTTTACTTCTAAAAGTAATTATTATAATAAAACTTTCCTTTTACAATGTTTATCCAGCATTATTACTTTTCCCTGTTTTGGGAAGATATTCCATGACAATATTAATGAAATATTCTCCCTATGCTAAAAAGTACGGAATGGGGAAGGTATACTGTCAAAACATTACAAACACGCAGTTCATAATAATAACTGCATTTGCCCTGCTTCTTTCAGTGTTTTTCGGCCTGCGGGGTCTTGTTGCTTTTGTCTGCGCGGCAGCAGCGGCGCTGATTATCATGAAATACTTTAAAAATAAGCTTGGCGGCGTTACAGGAGATATTTTCGGTTTCACGGTGGAAGTGACGGAAGTTGCAGCCTTGTTAATTTTTGCAATAAAATTAAAATATTAATGACTAAGTACTAGTGACTAATGACTATTTAAGGAAGCTGTAAACAGCATATATAATAATCCTCATTAAATAGTCATTAGTAATTAGTCAATAGTCATTGTAATTAAATAGGAGGATTTTAATATGAAAAAGTTATTGCTCGTACTGGTACTTGCTGTATCTGCTTTTGCGGAAGATAGTGGCACGGTTAAACCTGAAAAAGAGTTTTTCCAGCTGGATGATATTGTTGTTACCGGTTCCAGAGTGGAAAAAGCGCTTAGGGAATCTCCCGGCTCGCTTGCTATAGTTGATGATTCAAAAGTTGCAAACGGCGGGGATAAGAATGCAGGTCTGGCAGTTTCTGAGATTCCCGGTGTTGACTCGGGAAAAGTCGGAGCAATTGGACAGACGCAAAGCGTTATGATCCGTGGAATCGGCTCTGAAGGAACTCTGGTGCTTATAAACGGTGTAAGGTTAAACTCTTCATATCAGGGCCTTGTTGATTTTTCCTCGCTGCCTCTTGATAACATAGAAAGAATTGAAGTGTTGAAGGGTCCGGCCTCTTCGCTTTACGGAGCGGACGCGGCGGGCGGAGTTATAAATATTATAACTAAAAGCCGTGTAGAAAAACGGTCACTGGAGATCTCAACTTTTTACGGTTCGTTTGCAACTAAAGACCTCAGGGCTTCATATTCAGATAACCTGGGCGGTCTTTCTTTGAATCTTTCAGGCTCGCATCTTGCTACCAACGGTCAGAGGGTGAATAGTGATGTTTTAAGCAATGACCTGAGTCTTTCACTTTCATATGATTTTGCAAAAAATCATACGTTAAAAACCCTCCTTACGGCTTACAAGAGCGACAGCGGTGCTCCCGGTTCCTTGCTCTGGTTGACCCCCTTAGACCGCCAGCAAATGGAAAGGTTGAATGCCGGGGTGGATTATCGCCTGCCTCTAACCGAAGATTCCGATATTAGGGTAAAAATAAACGGGAGCAAAAGTATTTTGAATTTTTTCCAGCCGGGTATTTTTACCTTGAGCGAAGAAAGAAACTTTTTTACCGAAACAACCTATACTTACGATTTTGGCGGAATTAATATATTTACGATCGGTTTAAGCGGCAATTATAGTGTGAATGAACAAAATTGGATGGGAGACCACAATGCCACAACAAAATCATGCTTTGCGCAGGATATAATCGATCTTCTCGGTTCCTGGATATTTACTGCTTCTGCGCGCTATGACAGTCATTCTATTTATGGTGATTCATTTAATCCAATGCTTGCGCTTGTATATAATATTGAAGACGGGGTGCAGATAAGAACCTCCTATGGCACTTCTTTCAGAGCTCCGACTTTTTCCGAACTGTATTCGACTTCTGCTATGGGCGGGCCGGGGAATCCTTTGTTACTGCCGCAGAAAACTAATTCTTTTGAAGCGGGTTTAAATCTTGAGTTCGGAAGGTCTGCTATTTTAACTACTACATATTTTAATAATCAGATAAAGGATCTTATAGACTGGGCGCCTATAGATCCTACCTATATGACTTCTTTTGATTGGACCCCCTCGAATGTAGGAGAAGCAGAGACCTACGGTGTGGAATCAGAACTTAAAATTAAATGTGCTGAAAATCTCAATGTGTTTGCCGGACATACCTGGCTGGTGGCTTTAAATAAAATTACAAATCTGGAACTTTTATACAGGCCAAAAAATAAAGCTAATCTTGGAGTTGCCTATGAATTACTTGGCCAGAAATTAAAAATAGATGCGGAATATTATGATGTCAGACAGGCAAGTACCGTCACAACACTCCCGAGTTTTATTACCTTAAATGCGAAATTAGACCTTATGATTATAAAAGAGGTGACGCTTATTTTCTCGGCGAAAAATATTTTGAATACTGTTTATGAACTTAGAGAAAGCTACCCGCTTCCGGGAAGAACGTTAAATGCGGGGGTGAAACTGACGTTCTAACGGTAAAGAGCAGGTTCTGGGCCCTGGGTCCTTGGTTCTAGGTTTACATTTGAGGAGTCTTTTTCTAGTAAATGAAAATATTTTTAGCGATTTCCATAGGTTTGCATGCGCTTCTGTTTGCGGCGCTTTCGCTTTCTCCCTCAAAAAAAGAGAAGGAGAGTACTGGCCGTATTATTGAAGTCAGCTATTATCAGGGAAAAATCTATATCCCTGTTAATAAAGTGAAAACAAAGGCATTGGAAACAGTCCCCATTATTAAAGCGGAGATACAAACTGTAAATGAGGAATTAAAAGCCCCCGTAGAAACGGTTGGCAATACTGCTTTTGAAAAAAGAGAAAGTTCAGGCCCTTCACAGACCGGAACTGCCGAAACAGGAGACGGCAGCGGGTTCTCCGATACGGATCCGGAGACTGCTGCTTGGTTCTCTGCTTTTAAGGAGAGAATAGAAAGATTAAAAAGATATCCGAAGAAAGCCCTGGAAGAAGGCAGCGAGGGAAAAACCCTGCTTGAGATAACCATAGAAGATAATGGAATATTAAATAAAATAAATGTACTTTATTCGTCGGGCGACGATGCCCTGGATAATGAAGCAGTTCGTACCGTAAAAGCTGCGTCACCTTTCAGGCCATTGCCCGGAAAAATGGGAAAAGCAGTAACCTTCCGTCTTCCTCTAAAATTCGAAGTAAGAAAATAATATTATCTGTCTAATACGGACTAAAGACATGCGCCTCCTGTAACTGCAGTAATTTTCCTGTCTTCAAAAAGTATTGACATTCTTCTGAAAAGTGATATACTTTACTACAAAGTTAATGCTTGACGTGAAAAATATAATGAATTGCTGATATGAAATCAGGCGGTTTGAATTCTTAAGAAAATAGTTTTTGTTGCCTCTATCCGGGGCGGGAGCAGGAATGGACTTTTATGAGAGGCAGTTAAAGACACCGTTGTTTGACGCTGTTGTTAACTATGCAAAGCAAAAGAAAATATCTTTTCATACGCCGGGGCATAAGCATGGGGACGGTATACCAAAAAAATTCAGAGATTTTGTCGGAGCAAAGATATTCGATATTGACCTTACCCTTCTTGAAGAAGTGGATTCTCTGCAGGATCCTAAGACTGTAATCAAGGAAGCTCAGAAACTTGCGGCGGAAGCTTACGGTGCGGACTTCTCTTTTTTACTGGTAAACGGCACGACCATAGGGAATCAAGCGATGATCCTTTCTGCCTGTATGCCGGGAGATAAAATAATAATCCCGAGGAACGCCCACAAATCCGTAATAGCCGGGGTAATACTAAGCGGTGCCATTCCGATTTATATTTATCCCAAGTTTGATAAGGAACTGGGCGTTATTACCAATATTACTCCCGAAGAAGTTATGGAAAAAGTACACCTGCACCCTGATGTAAAAGCAATACTGGTAACAAATCCTACTTACAACGGTATAACAACAGATATAAGAGAGATTGTAAGAATTGCGCATAATCACAAAAAAATTATTATGGTGGATGAGGCTCACGGTCCGCATCTTAAATTTCACCCTGACCTTCCGACTTCTGCTATGGAAGCGGGTGCTGATATCTGTGTCCAGAGCAGTCATAAAATTATTTCAGGAATGACGCAGGCTTCAATGCTTTTTGCGCGAAAAAGTGTCGACCTTATGAAATTAAAAAGAATACTCCAGCTCTTACACACTACTTCACCTTCATATATTTTGATGGCATCGCTCGATGTTGCAAGGATGCAGATGGCGACACAGGGAAGGGAGATTCTTTCAAAAGTCATTGCGCTGGCGGAAGAAGCAAGAAAAGGGATAAAAGCTCAGGGAATAGGGTGTTTTGGCCGCGAGGCTATAGGCCGTGAAGGCATTTTTGGTATTGATGTCACAAAACTAAATATTGACGCAACCGGAGTGGGGGATACAGGCTATCAGGTACAAAAACTCCTTAATAAGAAATTCAATATTCAGGTGGAGTTTGCCACCCCGACAAGTTTGCTTGCGATAATTACCCTGGGAAACACTAAAAATGATATATACAAGCTTAACTATGCCCTTAAAGATATTAAAAAGAATTATGTTAAAAATGAAAAAGTTGTAGATGCCATCAGAAGTGTACAGTTTCCGAATATTGTCTCCGAGGTAGTCTTAACACCTCGTGAAGCTTCCTTCTCTATTACAAAAAAGGTGCATTTTAAAGAGTCTATCGGCATGATAAGCGCTGAAGTTGTTTGTCCTTATCCTCCGGGGATTCCTCTCCTGGCTCCCGGCGAAAGAATTACAAAAGAAGTTTACGACTACCTTATGTTTTTAAAAGAAATGGGGACCATCATTAACGGACAGGATGATAAAAATCTCAATTTTATTAAGGTTGTTCACGAGACCAAACATGAGCCGGAATTAATGAATAATATACTTGAAGTTAGCAAGATAATAGGGTACAAAGGATAGTCATTTTGTAAGTCAGAGGTCTTGGATTTAATTTGGCTGAAACGAGCTGAAATATTTATCAAGAAGGGAGGATCACAAACTTGCTATTTTGCTGCGATGAATGTCCGTACTATGAAAACTGCAGCGAAGCCGGAACATTGCTTGATGGCTGCTGCAAAAAGTGTATTTATTTCGAAGATTGTCATTTTGAGGAGATATCAAATGAAGAAGAAGAAGAATAAAACGGCATTAAAGCCGAAGAAAGTAAAAGCTGTAAAATTAAAAAAAATTGCCGCGGTAAAACCTGCAAAAGCAGTAAAAATTGTAAAAATTCCGGCAAAAGATCTGAAAATATATAAAAATCTCCTCCTTTCTCAGAAAAAAGAATTTATAGAGGAGCTTAATAAAAATCTTGATGACAGTAAAAAAATAGATTTTAATGAGGTTAAAGATTCTGTGGACCTGGCCAGCGACACCTATGATACGGAATTTTTACATAATTTGAGCGATACCGAAAAGAGACAGATTGAAGAAATTGACTATGCCCTCGAGAAAATAAGTCTTGGAAAATTTGGAGCCTGCGAATCCTGCAATAAAAAGATTAACAAGGACCGTCTGGGAGTATTGCCTCAGGCAAAATATTGTTTTACCTGTCAAACAAAAAGCGGCGGTTGAACCCTAAAAGCGGGATTGTCAGATGACAGAGAAAAAGAAAAAGCTGTTTTTAATAGACGGTAATTCGTACCTGTATCGCAGTTACTATGCTATAAAAAATTTAAGAACCAGAAAAGGCGCGCCAACCAATGCAGTGTTCGGGTTTGCGCGTCTTTTATTTAGAATAATTAAAGTATATAAACCGGATTACCTTGCCTTTGCTTTTGATACCAAAGGCCCTACCTTCAGGCACCTGGCTTTTAAGGATTATAAAGCACACAGAGAGCCGCCTCCGGAAGAATTAATTATTCAGATGCCCGTAACAAAAGATTTGATAAAGAGTTTTAATATGCCGTCTTTTGAACTTCAAGGTTATGAGGCTGATGATATAATAACTTATCTTGCAAAAAAAGGGGAAAAGTCGGGGCTTAGCGTTACAATTTTAACCGGAGATAAAGACCTTCTCCAGCTTGTTAACGATAATATTCAAATAATGAGCGCCCATAAAGATGATTATATATATGATTCTGAAAAAGTAAAAGAAAAATACGGAATAACACCGCTCCAAATGATTGATTTTCTGGCGCTTCTTGGGGATGCAAGCGACAATATACCCGGAGTTGACGGTATTGGAGAAAAGACGGCTTCAGAACTGCTTAAAGAATTTAAAGGTCTCGATGATATTTATGCCAATATTGAAAAAGTAAAGAGTGATAAATTAAGGGAAAAACTGCTAAAAGGCAGGGAATCAGCTTATTTTAGCCGGCAGCTGGCGACGCTTATAGAGCCGCCGCTTGAGATAAAAATAGAAGATCTTTTAGTGAAAGATCCGGATGTTAACGCGGTTATTTCTAAACTGGGGGAGCTGGAATTTACCTCGTTAAGGGAAGAATTCAGAAAACTCAAATATGTCTCTGCCCCGGCCGTGGAAATAGATCTTTTTTCAGAAGAAGTAAAAGAAAAATCAAATATTTCAGAGTTGAAAAACAAAGAAGAGATAAAAGAGCTTTTTAATAATATAATAACTCACAAAAAAGCAGCCGTAAGACTGAAGGCCGGAAAAATATATTTTTCTTATGCCGACAAAAGCGGGTCCGTACTGGATTTTGATAAAACGTCAACAGAAGGGATTTTTTCGGATAATAATATATCGTTGACCTTCTTTGATTATAAGAATTTTCTTAGAGAGTATAACGGTGAAATACCGGTAAAAGAGGTTTTTGACTGCCTGCTGGCTGCGTATCTTTTGAATCCCGACCGGGGAAGCTATACTCCCGCGGAAATAATATTCAGATATTTGTCCAAGAATCCCGCTGAAAACGAGGAGATCTGTTTTCTTCTTGCTCTGCAAGAAATACTTAAAAAAGAGCTGGCCGGGCAAAATCTTCTCCCCTTATTTGAAAATATAGAAATGCCCCTGGTTCCGGTCCTTGCTTCTATGGAAAAAGCCGGTATTAAGCTGGATCTTCCCTACTTAAAAAAACTGTCCGTTGAAATAGAAAAAAAACTGGAAGGTCTGGTTAAAAATATCTACGAGCTGGCAGGCGGGGAGTTTAATATCAATTCGCCGCAGCAGCTTGGAAAAATATTGTTTGAAAAACTTAAACTTCCGGTTATAAAAAAGACAAAGACCGGGGCTTCTACGGATGTTGAAGTACTGGAAGAACTTTCAGGAAAATCCCCCCTGCCTGCGTTTTTACTGGAATACCGGCAATTAACAAAACTTAAAAACACCTATATTGATGCTCTGCCGCTGCTGGCGGATAAAGAAAATAAAATTCATACTTCTTTTGATCAGACAGGTACGGCAACCGGAAGATTGTCAAGTTTAAATCCAAATATACAAAATATTCCGGTCAGAACGGAAATCGGGAAAGAAATCAGAAGAGCGTTTATAGCTTCAGAAAAAGGATGGAAAATAATCTCTGCGGATTACTCGCAGATTGAACTAAGAATTCTCGCGCATTTCTCCGGGGATGCGAACCTCTTAGATGCTTTTAAAAAAGATGAGGACGTTCACAGCCGGACTGCCTCCGAAATATTTAATATGGAAAAAGCAGCGGTGACAGGCGACGAAAGGCGCATTGCTAAAACCGTTAATTTTGGCATAATATACGGAATCTCGGCGTTTGGTCTTGCAAAACAATTAAAAATAAGCCGGACGGAAGCGCAGAAATATATAGACAGCTATCTCAAAAATTATACGGGGGTTGAGAAGTTTATTAAGGATTCCAAGGAAAAAGCCCGAAAATCCGGTTTTGTTGAGACCCTGCTTGGAAGAAAAAGGTATATTCCTGATATTGATAGTAGTAATAAGAACACGAGGGAATTTGCGGAAAGAGTCGCTATAAACGCCCCGATACAAGGTTCGGCTTCAGACATTATTAAACTTGCAATGGTTAAACTATATTGTATAATGAAGAAAGAAGATTTCAAAGGACGCCTTTTGCTTCAGGTACATGATGAGCTTATTCTTGAATGTCCTGAAAAAGATGTGGAAAGCCTGAAAATACTTGTAAAAGAAACTATGGAAAATGTTGTTAAGCTAAAAGTACCTGTCAAAGTTGATGTTAGCTCGGGGGATAACTGGTGTGAGTGCAAGTAAAAATATAGTTATCGGTATAACCGGAGGAGTTGCAACCGGAAAAAGCACTGTGGTTTCACTCCTGAGAAAAGATTTTAAATATTTTACCAGTGCGGATGAAATAGCTCGCCGCATAGTTAAACCCGGAATGCCTGCATATAAAAATATTATAAAGAAGTTTGGTAATCGCATTCTTTCAAAAAACGGCACAATAGACAGAAAAATTCTGGCAGCGATAATATTTAATAATCCCTTAAGGCGAAAACAGCTGCAAAATATAACACATCCGGAGATCATTTCTGCGATGAAAAAAAATGTTGAAACGTTTAAGAAAAAATCCCGGATTGTTCTTTTTGAAGCGCCTTTATTATTTGAAGCCGGAATGCAGAAAATGGCGGATGTTATTGTCGCGGTTGTCTCATCAAAAAAAAATCAGATAAAAAGATTTGTAAACAGCGGGCACACCAGGGCTGACACTCTTCGAAGAATAAAAAGCCAACTCCCTTTAAAAACAAAAATAAAAAAAGCCGATATTGTTATCTATAATGACGGCAGCTTAAAAGAGTTAAAAAAGTCAGTTAAAGAATTAGCTGCCGTGATAAAAGAACTATAAGGTAAATTACAATATAATGTAGTAAAAATATTTAATATACCTCTTTGTATTGTCCTTTGTCATTCGTAATTCAGACTGTGTCGCAATTATTTCTAGAAACACCGTTCTTTGACAACTGGAACCAAGAAGCGGTTTTTTAACCGAACTTAAACATTT
>MFGV01000083.1 GCA_001778375.1 Candidatus Firestonebacteria bacterium RIFOXYD2_FULL_39_29 | reverse complement strand
TTAAAAAACCGCTTCTTGGTTCCAGTTGTCAAAGAACGGTGTTTCTAGAAATAATTGCGACACAGTCTGAATTAATGGTTTTTAGGTCTGTTTTGGCGTTAGCATTGTATTTTCTATTTAAAATCAATTGCACAAATTATTGTGCAGGTTGCATATCCTTTTAAGCAGCAGACCTATGCTTCTACAGTAAAACTCCTTATTTTTAAATAATATTTTAGTTGGCATGTTTATTGCTATTTATAATAGTCCTGGTAGTTTACCGTGGAAAGGAATTGGTGAAAAATGAATTTGGAAGATAACCTTGAAGATATAGCTGGGCTTCTTTTTGAAAGTCCATATCCGGTATTTCGGGTTTCGCCCGAAGGAAAACTGCTGTATGCGAATGAAGCCGGAAAATGCATGCTGGGGAAGTGGGACAGCACTATTGGTCAGACTATCAATCATGATATTGCAGCAGAAGTTACTGAAGCCCTCAGAAAAAATCTGACTAAAAATAATGTTGAAGCTAAATGCGGGGAGAGAGTCTTTTCTCTTACTCTTGTCCCTGTACTCAAGGGCAATTATGTGAATATATACGGAGACGAGGTTACCGCTAGAAGAAAAGCAGAGAAAGAACTTGAGAGGATCCAGAAGCAAGTGATACAGCAGGAAAGGTTAAAAGCCATCGGCCAGATGTCCAGCGGAATAATCCATGATCTGAATAACGTGTTGTTTCCGATACTGGGTTTTAGCGAGACGCTTATTATGCATCCTGCATATCTTAATAATAAAGAAAAAACTCTTAATTATTTGAAGAAAATAAACTCTTCCGCAAAACACGCAGCGAGTGTAATAAACAGACTCAAGGACTTTTTTCGCGCTCCTCCGTCTGATGCGCTTTTAAAACCTGTAGATCTGAATAGATTGATCAGCGACATCATAGGTCTTACTCGTCCCAGATGGAAGGATGAGATGGAGGCAAAAGGTGTGGTGATTAAGGTAGAGACCGTTCTTGAGGGTCTTTGGCCGGCGGCAGGAGAGGAATCGGAGTTTCGGGAACTTATTGTGAACCTGATTTTTAATGCGGTTGACGCAATGACAACCGGCGGAGTAATAACCATTTCTACCAGAAGCGAAAAAACAAATGCCATCTTTGAAATAAGCGACACAGGTTCAGGAATGTCGGAGCAAGTAAAACTCCATTGTTTTGAGCCGTTTTTCAGTACCAAAGGAGAAAAAGGTACCGGTCTTGGCCTGGCAATGGTTTACGGCACTGTGAAAAGATACAACGGAAACATCCATCTTGAAAGCGGGGAAGGGAAAGGTACGAAGTTCACGATAACATTTCCTGCCTGGCAGAAAAATAAGTCAGTACAAATTGCAGACCAGCAGTATGTGTCAGAAAAGATCATTAAAATTCTTGTGGTCGATGACAATCCGATTGTTAGAGAAGTAGTAAAGGAATATCTATTATACGACAAACATCAGGTTGAGACTGCGGAATCCGGCGATGAAGCTATAAAGATGCTGTCCAAATGTGCGTTTGACGTGGTCGTAACCGATATGGCAATGCCTAAAATGAGCGGCACTGACCTTGCTGTTCTTATCAGACAAAAACAAAAAAACGTTTCTGTAATTCTTCTTACCGGGTTTAGCGAGCTTATGATTGCAAAGGATGAAAAGCCGGAAGGAGTTGACTTTATTCTTGAGAAACCCGTCAGTTCAGATAAATTACGGGCTACAATAAATCAAGTAATTAAAAAGGAGGCAAAATGGCTATAAAAAAAGTAAATGCTTTACCGGTTGTAAATAAAAACATCAGCAAAGAACAATTGCTGAAGGAAATTGAAAAAAAAGCCTATGAACTATTTTTAAAAAGAAACGGCACGCACGGTAAGGATATGAACGATTGGCTGGAAGCGGAAAAAATAGTTATGAAACAACTTAAAAACATTCTCCGGAAGAACTGAAAAAATCACTTTTCCCATGCCGGCTTCAGCTATCGTCCGGGGTCATTAGAACTATCGCTAAAACAGCACTTCGTTTTGCAGGAATATAAACAATCAAGGAAGAATTAAATGCTGTTTAAAGAGTATTAATGAGGAAACTCTTTTGTCTTGACAGTCACTTTCATAGATGTCCCTCTTATCTTTATAGCAGAAGCTTTCCAGAGTTCTAAATTCATATTTGCCGATGAACCGACGGGGAATCTCGACCGGGAGAGCGGTTCTCTGGTTCTTGATTTTATGGCAGAGCAAAAACACGAAAATAATGTTACAATGGTGATGATGACCCACGACAGGGAAGTTGCGCTTAGAACCGGTTATATATATGAACTTGCCGGCGGCAGGATATGCAAGTTCTTGGATGTTGAAAAATATAGATAAATCTAAAGTATTAATGCAGTAAAAGTGTTTCTATGGCGGTGACGGCTTGGTTCCTCAGAAAAAAGACATATTAAGTCCGGTAATTCTCTTTTCGATATTTATGGTGCTTTGCATCTGCATTATTATAGCCGGATACTTCTTTTATTCTTATGAGCATAATAGGATCCTAAGCCAGAGGAAAATTGAACTCTCCGCTATATCAATATTGAAATCTGATCAGATCGTTCAATGGAGAAAAGAAAAACTGTCCTTTCCTCGAAGTGTCCGAGAAGGAAAACCTTTTATCGGGCAGATAAAAAGTTATTTGGAAAACACGGCTGATAAGGATCTTGAAAATAAAGTTGCGCAGCGGCTTGAATCATACCGGGAGATTGGAGGTTATCAAAATATAATTCTCTGTGATCTGAGCGGCAGGCAGGTACTTAGTGTTGGTAAAGCTACAGGAGATTTCACTTCGGATATTGGCGGGGAAATAAAAAAATGTTCAAAGAACCTTGAAATCAATTTTCTTGATATACACAGGAACGCAAATTCCGGAGATATTCATATTCAAATACTGGTGCCGATTACATTGGATGTGGATAACAAAGTGGATCCCATTGCGGTCCTTATTTTTGGCATAGATCCTGCTGATTTCCTTTATCCTTTGATCCAGATCTGGCCGACTCCTAGCCCTTCTTCGGAAACGCTTTTAGTGCGGAGAGAAGGTAATGAAGTTGTCTATTTAAATGAACTCAGGCACAAGAAAAACACTGCTTTAAAACTCAGATATTCTCTGGAAAGAACAGAATTTCCTGCTGTCAGAGCTGTTTTGGGACATCAAGGAGTCCTGGGCGGCGTGGATTATCGGGGTGAAAAAGTTATATCTGCGGTAAGAAAGATACCGGGGTCCGGCTGGTATATCACCGCAAAAACAGATCTGAAAGAACTGGAAGAACCTCTCAAAGCGCGTCTCCTGTTAATTGTAATCATTGTCATAATTATGATTTCACTGTTTGGTCTCGGGCTGTCTTACTTGTGGGTGACGCAAAAAAACAACTGGCTGAAACAGATGTATGAATACGAGGTCAAGCAAAAAGCTTTGACGAAAAACCTCGAATACATTACGAAATACGCGAACGATGTAATTTTTCTTGCAGATGAGAACTTTAAACTTGTTTTTGCCAACGAAAAAGCATCCGAGATTTACGGCTACACGCATGAAGAGCTTATGAACATGGGGATAAAAGAATTAAGAGCTCCGGAAGTAAAAGAAAGGGTGTCAATCGATATGCAGGAAGCGGAGAAACACGGCGGTATAGTCATGGAGACCCTGCATAAAAAGAAAGACGGCACGATCTTCCCGATAGAAAGCAGTACCCGGACAATTGTGATCGATGATAAAAAATACCATCAGGGTATTATAAGGGATATATCAGAAAGAAAGAAGCAGGAAAAAGAAAAAGTCGATCTTCAAAACCAGCTTATTCAAAGCGAAAAGATGTCTGCAATAGGTCAGCTGGCGGCAGGAGTGGCGCACGAGATAAATAATCCCATGACTTCCATTTTGGGATTTACCCAGCTTCTCCTGCGCGTACATAAAGACGGCGACACCGAATACGAAAAACTGAAAAAAATAGAAACTTCTTCTCAGAGATGTAAGGATATCGTCCAGCAGCTCCTCATCTACTCGCGCACAAAAGGATCGGAGATTCAGCCTGTTGATATTCATAAAATGATAGATGCGGTACTTGTGCTTACAAAAAATCATCTTAAAATAATGAATGTTACCGTAGTGAAAGAATACGCGGATAATCTGTTGCATGTGGCGGCTCCGCAGCAGCTTGAGCAGGTGTTTATGAACATAATATCTAACGCCAGAGATGCTATGCCTTCGGGCGGTCGTTTAATAATACAAACACAGATGGAAAACGGTAAAATTGTTGTTAAATTTACCGATACGGGCGAAGGAATATCCCGGGAGAATCTGGGAAAGATATTTACTCCTTTTTATACTACAAAAAAAGCCGGGCAGGGAACAGGTCTCGGGCTTTCTATAGTCAAAACGTTACTTGCAAGTATGCAGGGTGATATAAAAGTTGAAAGTGAAGTGGGCCGAGGCTCAACATTTATTTTGATACTACCCGCAGAATAATATCTTACAAGTATCGGACAATTTCTTCAGGCTAATTTCCTTTACTATATAATAACAAATAATTATTGTTTTCATCATCTATTGACTTTTAAAAAATCTGTGTTAAACTGATCTTAGAATTATTAAAGGGCTATCTTCTAAACCTTTATAGGTCGCTTTCATTCCATCCTTACGGATGTTGAATGAAGCTTAAGATAGCCCTTTAATATTCATATTTCATTGAGGAGCTAAAATGTTTGACAAAGAATTCGCGAAAGAACAAATAAAGATGTATTTAACAAATGATCTAAAAAACATATGGAAGAAAAAGAATTCCGGAGAGTATGTGCCGGAATATTTTGAGCTTGTAAAAATAGAGCTTAAAGAGCGGGGAGAAAATCCGGAGGAGATTGAAAAAGATTTAAAAGAAGATATAATAAAGACCGTGGATGGGCATGATAAACTGAGCGGGCTTATAAGCAACTCTCTGAAGGAAAAGCTGAATATAGCGAATCTCGAGCTTGAAGATCTGGTTCAATTATATGTCTGGGAAAGCAAATCCCCGTATTTCATGTCTCTGGTGGAAAGTGAGCTCATAAGGCGGGGAGAGGATATAAAAAAATACGTCAAACCGGGTCCGATAACCGAAGAAAATACTTCAGACAAAGAGTCGGTTTACTGTAATTCCTGCGGTAACGGGCTTAAAGCTTTTGATAATTTTTGCTCTGCCTGCGGGAATCCAAAACTGGCCGAATAAAAAAACAAAAAAAGTGGGACAGGCACGTGCCTGTCCCACTTTTTGTGGTTTCGAGGATAAATTGAAATAAAAACATGAAATATTAGATTAAACTGTGCAGTCTTTGGATCTTTTCTTCCAATTCCGGTTCTTTAAAGCAGAATTTAAGATCTAAAAAGTTTTCTCTGAACTTTTTAACTTCTTCCTTTACGGATTTTCCGTCAAATGCGTCTTTGATCAGCTGGGCTACTGTTTTAAAATCATCCTCATTTAAGCCGAATCTTGTCATTTCCTGGGAACCGAGACGGAGGGCGCCGGAAGCTGTGAAACCCTCTTCTTCCGGGGTGGCCTGATAATTTACTATGATATTATTCTCTTCAAGGCGCTTTGCGACTTCCGGGCCTTTCGCATACCCGACATTTACTATAATTTGATGGGTTTCGGTAAAAGACACCGCAGGATCTCCTGCGACTTCAAAGCCCAGATCTTTTAAAGCTTTGGCAAGAGCTTTTGCATTCATTATAACTTTTTCCTGATACTCATCCTTAAAATTGTTCATCTCATAAGCCGACATTAAAAGCCCGAGAAGGGTCCCGAGGTGATGGTTGGAAACGGAACCGGGAAATACACGGTTTTCAATTGTCTCCCAGAGTTTATAGTTATCGTCTTTTTCGGCAAAGTCGGAAGAAATTATGCCGCGCTGGCTTCCAAAGAAAGTTTTATGCGTAGAACCGGTAACAATATCTGCACCGTCTTTGAAAGGCTCCTGAAAATAGGGCCCGATAAGTCCCAGCACATGGGCCATATCATACATTACGATAGATTTTATTCCCTGCGCCTGCATAAAGGCTTTAACCTCTTCAACAGGTTCGGGATGCAGCACCAGGGATTTTCCGAATATTATAAGGTCCGGTAGATTTTCCGCGATAAGTCTTTTTGCGGCGTTTGCGTCTATTTTATAAGGATTACCGGGAAGAGTCGGGAAATTAATTACCGAAGGTCTTTCCGTGACAGGATCAATTTGAATAAAATTATTGAGCGCGCCCATAGGTTGGGCGGAAAGATGCCCGCCTTTTATTATGTGGTTGTTCATAACATTTTTCAAACGTCTGGGTTCTGCTTTCCTGTTATCCCTGTTAACAAAATCTAGCATGGCCGCGAAAACAGCTGTATTTGCCATCTGTCCTGAGACTGTTCTTGTTTCCACATTTTTACAGCCGAGATATTTCCTGAATTCCGCTGCGAGCAGGTTTTCCACTTCCGCAATAAAATCCGTACCCTGATAATAAAATACTTCGGTGTCGTAAAAAGATCTTACTTTTTTATGTTCGGCGTAACGGAAGGAAGAATCCATGACGGAAAGAAGACGTGTTGCCGGAGAATGGGTTTGCTCTGACGGAATAAGATTAATACACTCTTTTTGCCTCCAGACCGTATTGTTAAAAGCTTTTTCCAGCAGGTTTTCTGTCTTTTCTTTGTAAGTATTTTCACTTAGGGGCTTTACCAAAGCAGTGTGTTCTGCGAGTATTGGTCTTGCATAAGGCGGGGCATCAGTTCTCAAATGCCATTTTACAATAATACCGTCTGCTTTTACGCCACGGATATCAACTTGAATATTATCGCCCTCGCTTATATCAGAATCGAGCAGAGCCAGTCCGATCGCTCTCATGCCGCGTTCTTCGGAAATACCGGTTGCGAGCCCTTCCCCGGTAGTTTTAAAATAAGGTATCATGGTGCCGCTTGTCACATAACCTACGGCTTTTTCGCCTTTATAAACTTTAAATCCCTGCCTTGCTATTCCTCGTCCTATTATTGCGAACGGCAGGATGTGTTTTGGAAGATCGTTAATGGCGGAATAATCTTTTTTTATTATTTTCTTTTGCGCTTCAAATTGTTTTAAGAGCGCTTCTTTTCCGAGAAAGTTTTCTTTTAAAGGGGAAAAGCTAACGGCAAATTTTGAAAGAGGAACAGCAAAGATAGGGATTTCTTTTCCTTCCAGGTCCACTCCGAGTTCGTGCCCGTATAAAGGAAGGCCGCTCTCTAATCTTAAAGTATCTCTTGCGCCCAGTCCTACCGGAATGGCTTCTTTTTCAATGAGCGCGTCCCAAACTTTAAGCGCGTCTTCCCGGGCAATAAAAAGTTCAAACCCGAGAGGCTCCCCGGTATATCCGGTCCTGGCTATAAGTATTTTACTGCCTTTAATTGTTATCGAGCTCATTGCGTTCTTTACCGGGTCGGGAATCCTTCCGCCTTCCAAAAGGGAAGAAAGAATAGTTTTAGATTTTGGGCCTTGAAGGGAAAGCATGGCGATCTCAATGGATCTATCTTCAAACTCAACTGCGGAGGAGTATCTCTTTGCGGTATGGGAGAGATGCTCCCAGACCCTTAGCTGGTTACCGGCATTAACCACGAGGATGTATTCAGTGGGAGCGAATTTGTAAAGATAAGCATCATCAATTGCTCCGCCGTTACTGTTTTGGATAATTGTGTATTGCGCCTGGTTGATATCCAGAGCTGCTGCGTTATTTGTGAGTACATGCTGCAAGAAGAGTAAAGAGTTCTTTCCCCGAATTACAAAACGACCCATATGGGAAACATCAAAAAGTCCGGCATTCTTTCTTGTGATAAGATGTTCTTCTAAAATTCCGCGGGGATAGTTTAAAGGCATGTTCCATCCGCCAAAGTCTGTCATAGTTGCGTTAGCGGCAATGTGCTTGTCAAAAAAGACTGTTTTCAAAAGCTCGGACATGAATCCTCCGTAATTCCGGTACCCGCATCCCCGGATTCTCCTCAATTCGGAAGGAGAAGAGAATGTAAGGGTATATTACCCCGGGGGAAAGCACTTATCTAGTATGATATATTATTGAAATTAAAAAATCAATACAATACCGTAACCCGAAATCCTAAGTAGAAAGCATACCTTTATTGGCTTGCATAATATTAAGGTTTACTGGGATTTCGGGTTCGATTCCACTAAAAGCTCGAAACTCCCAAAACCCGCCCGGATGGATGTTTTTTACTTCGACGTTCTGACTTGACAAAGTAGTACATATATGATATAATACACATACAATGCATATACAATACATAAAGCATTCACTTTGTAGACGGAGTATAAAATGAAGTTCAAAATAGAAAAAAAGAGTGGAATTCCTCTATATATTCAACTAGCCGAAACAATAAAAACAAGTATATTAAACGGAGATCTTTTGCCCAATCAGCCGTTTCCTTTTATGGAGGATTTAAGCAGGGAATTGGATATAAGTATGATCACGGTAAGAAAGGCGCTAAACTTATTGGAGCAGGAAAATTTGATTTATAAAATAAAAGGGACGGGTTCTTTTGTAAAAGGCAGTATTAATATAAATAATAAATCAAAGTTACCTCCATCTCCTGAACTAAAACCTATCTATATTTTGACCGAAAAACAATTCCTTGGGGGATATTTTTCGAAAGTGTACGAGAGTGCGGTATCAGCCGCGAGGAGATATAATATAGATATTTTTGTTGAGGTGCGGGAAAGTTATGACGATTACCGGTTTTTGGATAATATTAATAAAATAAATATTGGCGGTATTTATGCAATGGGGATTGAGGATGACAATTATATCCGGGGATTAATTGAAACCGGTATTCCTGTTATTGCCGGCGACAATGTTCTTAGTTTACCGTTATGCGACTATATTGTTTTTGATGTGTATAAAGGTGCCCGCTGTTTAATGCAGCATCTCCTCGACAAAGGACACAGGGATATTCTATATGTTGAAGGCCTTGTAAAAAACTCTCAAGGGGAAAAAATACCTGAAAGGTCAAACGGCATTAGAATGCTTGCAATCAATCAGGTAATAAAAGAATCAAAATTAAATATTAATTTGAGAATATTTTCAGCGCCAATAGGGTTTCATTCCTGTTATAACCTGGGTAAAAAAATATATGAAGAGAGAAATCTTCCAACTGCTGTTTTTGCATTTGATGATACTGTCGCCGAACCTGTTATCCTGGCATTGAAAGATAATGATATAAAAATACCGCAGGATATGAGTGTTGTCGGTTTGGGAGGGTACTTAAACAAAGAGTTGGATTTAAAAATAACCAGTTATAGTTTTGACCTGTTTAAAATGGGACAAATGATGGTCGAACGTTTGCTTCAGAGAATGAAAGGTTATGCAAAACCGGGGATTACCATAGAAATTGGAGGAAGTTTTGTTCAGGGGGAAACCGCGGGTAAAATTTGTAAAAATAATGAAATCGAGGCGGTAAAAATATGAAGATCTCGATTTCTGCAGGTGATTTTCCGGAAACGTACAATTTAGACAAGGCGTTGAAGGTTATTAAGGATTTGAATGTCAATTATGTTGAAGTAATTTACGGCAAAGATATTCTTTACAAAGATAATATAACCTCATTTAAAAATATATTAAGCTCGAAAAATTTGAAAATAAGCAGTGTGGATAACTGGTGTGTGTTTACCAAAAAAGAGATGATAGAGCAAAACCAAAATACTCTTATTGACAGTATAAATACTGCAAAAGAAATGAATGTGAATATTGTAAGGATAGGTCCGTTTGGAGGAGTGGAGAACGGCATATTAACAAAAGAAGTGCTCAAAGAGTATAAAAACGGGATCTTGCCCTGCTTGAAAGAGGCGGAGAAAAATAAAGTATATCTCGTATTAGAAAATGAGTTTTATGATGATCCGTGTCAGAGTGCTTTACAAACTCTGGAGATATTAAAATATATGGATTCAGAATATTTCCGGCTTCTCTATGATCCTTGCAATTATTATATCGCGGGAGAAGAGCCGTTCCCGTATACATATGATATTGTTAAAAAATATATAAAATATATTCACATAAAAGACGCTATGAAGATAAAGGAATGGGAAAAGGCCGAAGTTAGCGAAAGGGGAAGAAAAGAGGCTAACTGCTATTTGGATAAAGCCGGTAATACTATTTGGAAGCACAAGAAGAACGATTATCTGTGTCTGGCTTTAGGGGAGGGCGGGTGTAATTATGACGGGTTGCTAAAGCAGTTAAAAAAAGACAAATATGAAGGATTTCTTTCAATAGAACCTCACGTAAGAGAGGAGATCCATACAGAAACACTTAAGAAAAATATTACATATATGCAGGAGCGGGGAGGAAAAATACTATGAAAGGCAAAATGAAAGCAGCCGTAGTCCGGGGTCCCTATGAATTAAAAGTCGAAGAAATGGATATTCCTCAAATTGATGACGATAGTTTACTGCTCAAAGTACACAGGGCTTGTATTTGTAATGCAACCGATCATCATATATATGAAGGTGTTTACATAAAACTAAATCCCTGGCTGAAAAATCCTCATGTTGCGGGTCACGAATCCAGCGGAGAAGTAGTTGAGGCGGGTAAAAATATTAAAAGATTTAAGGTCGGGGACAGGCTCTCTTTTGGCTGTAAAATGGGCGGTATGGACGGCGGGGCGTTTGCCGAATACAACAGGTTATACCCGAAAACCTTGGCTTCCATGGATATTTTAAAAGACAATGTCTCGTATGACGAGGGCGCCTTGCTTGAGCCTTTGTACGGGGTTTTAGGGTCAGTTTATTCTTCCGGTATTATGCCGGGTGACAAAGTGCTAATAATCGGAGCGGGCCCTATCGGTCTTCTTCATCTGCAGGTCGCTAAAAATTTGCTGGCGATGGAAATTATTGTTGCAGACGTGCATGAGTTCAGATTGAATAAAGCAAAAGAGCTGGGAGCGGATCTTATTATTAATACAGACAAACAAGATCTGGTTGAAACTGTAAAAAAATATTGCATAGATATCGATGTTTTAATAGATGCCTCCGGAAGTAATGATGATTTGATAGATAAAGGTGTAGATATGCTCAGAGCAAACGGAAAATATATTGTTTATGGACATGCTATGGGCCAGTCAAAGTTTACCCCGCAAAAACTAACATCTAAGGGTGTACAGATGCACGGAATTATGTATAATCATGACAAAATGATCCCGCTTGCAAATAAACTTGTCTCGGGAGGCAGGATAAATCTAAAAACACTGATCACGCATCATGTAAAGCTTGACAATATAGTTGACGCAATTAAAATGTGTAAAGAAAAAGAAGGCGAAGTAATAAAAGTCATTGTCGATATTTGCTAAAATCTGCAGCTATTGACAAATATTCTTATTGTGGATATAATGCAAGTACAATAAAATTACTTTAAAAATACCAAATTTAACAAGCAGTTTCCTAACCGGAGGAGCTTTAATGAACCTAATGAAACGAATTAAAGAAAAGATCAAAGAATCAAAGTTCTTCTTTGTTTCCTTCACCGCGCACCTCCTGATTCTCTTTCTTGTCAGTGGAATAGTTATAGTAAATCCGACAATGAGGAAAACAGTTTTCAGAGGTATCCTTCAGATGGGCGGAGGAGGAAAGGCAGAAGCGCCGGAATGGGAAACACAAAAACAACTTCCGTCTTCAAAACCTGTTGATATTCCTTCAACAGCCAAACAAGAGATCAAAGTTACCGACGCGAAAGTCGTCATTAACACAAAGATGGCTGATACAAATAAATCAAGTGCTGTTATTAAACCGCTGGATATTGTCGGAGCCGGCGGCGGTGAGGGCGGCGGGATGGGTACCGGTATCGGTAAAGGTATCGGAGCAGGTATCGGTATTTTCTCTGCCAGAATGAACAGGACGGAGATGGCAAAGAAATATGGCGGAACTCCGATGACGGAAGCTGCAGTTAATAAAGGGCTTGAATATTTATTTAAAAAACAAAAGTCAGACGGCTCCTGGGAGGTCCTTCCAAAAGCATTACCTGCCTGGCAGGCAACAGAACCTCAAATAGGAATTACCAGTCTTGCCGCATTGGCTTTTTTAGGCGCCGGATTCAGGGTAGATTCTCCGCATAAATATGCAAAGACATTGCAAAAAGCGATTCAATATATAATTTCAAAGCAAGGTCCTACCGGTTATATCGGCGGGGATACAATGTATAATCATTGTATAGCGGCAATTGCATTATCAGAGGCTTTGGCAGTGGGGGGAGCGAGTAATATAAAAGCAAATGTGGAAAATGCCACAAAATTAATTATATCGGCGCAGGAAGTAGATAAAATTGAAGCTCACAAAGGCGGTTGGAGGTATAGTCCAACAAGCAAGGATAGTGATTTATCCGTAAGCGGCTGGGCTGTAATGGCGCTCAAAGATGCTTCCTATAGCGGCATTCTTCAGCCGGAAATTAAAGCTGCTTTGGAATACGCTGCACAATATATTATAAAGACTAAAGGAAGCTATTCCACTATTGACAAGACAGGAACAACGGCTGCCGGCGGACCAATAGCTATTTTTTGTCTTACTATAGCGGGAAAGTCCAATGATCCTCTGGTTAGAAGCATGGCTGCTAATGTTAGCATGGATTTATCCAGAGCATATTATTATCATATGTATTATACCAATTTAGCGCTGTTTCAAATGGGAGGTGCGAATTGGGAAACTTGGAATAAATTATTCAGAGAATACATTGTTACAAAACAAAATACAGACGGTAGTTTTCAATTTTTGGGTCGTGATTATGAAGATAAATGCGGCTTTAATTATACAACTGCGATGGGAGTGTTATGTTTAGAGGTTTATTACCGTTATTTGCCTATCTATCAGATTGTAAATAAATAATTTAGCAGCGGCTTAACTCGGAGAAAATATATTACGGCTTATTCTTTAAATTTCCTTCTAATCTTTGTCTAATAGACTGTTCTTTGTTAAAATTTTAGGCAGAAATCTTGAAAGAATCGTGTAATTTGGCATACTTTTTGAAATCAACAGGAT